>NZ_JAQMYQ010000029.1:0-74885 GCF_028369275.1 Mitsuaria sp. RG | reverse complement strand
CATGGGCGATACAAGGGGTGAGCCATGCGCCCCACGGGCACTGCCTCAAACCACCTCAAGACGAATCTTGTACTGGTTGAGCAACTGGGTCAGGGCAGGAGTGGGCGCCTGGTCGGTCACCAGGCAGTCGATCAGGCTGATCGAACCGAGGCGGACCATGGCATTGCGGCCGAACTTGCTCGAGTCCGCCGCCAGCAGCACCTGGCGGGCGTTGGCGATGATCGCCTGGGATACCCGCACTTCCTGGTAGTCGAAGTCCAGCAGGCTGCCGTCCTCATCGATGCCGCTGATGCCGACCACGGCGAAGTCGACCTTGAACTGGTTGATGAAGTCGACGCTCGCCTGGCCGACCACGCCGCCGTCGCGACGCACCGTGCCGCCGGCCACCAGCACCTCGAAATCGTCCTTGGCCGCGAGGATCGCCGCTACGTGCAGGTTGTTGGTGATGACCTTCAGGTGGTTATGGTTGAGCAGAGCGCGGGCAATGGATTCGGTGGTGGTGCCGATATTGATGAACAGCGAGGCATGGTCGGGAATCTGTCGGGCCACGGCTTCGGCGATGCGCTGCTTCTCGTCGCGCATCTGGTCGGCACGCATGGCGTAGGCGGTGTTCTCGATGCTCGAGTCGTAGGCCGCGCCACCGTGATAACGGCGCAGCAGGTTGCCCTCGGCGAGCTGGTTGATATCGCGGCGGATGGTCTGCGGGGTGACGACGAACAGCTGCGCCATCTCCTCGATGCTCACGTAGCCGCGTTCGCGGACCAGCTCGAGGATTTGTTGTTGGCGTGGGGGCAGATTCATGGGCGGTCCTTTGGGGCTGCCGGACAAATTCTGCAATGATGCCGTAGGTCGTGGTGTAGGACCAGTCTGGTTATCGCGTAAATAGCCATCGCGGGGCAAGCCCGCTCCCACGCACAACCACTTGTGGGAGCGGGCTTGCCCCGCGATGCTTCAGGGATCAGGCGTTGTGATCTTCCCAGTCGCGGGTGCGATCGACAGCCTTGCGCCAGCCCTTGTACAGCTTCTCTTTCGCCGCTTCATCCAGCTGCGGGCTGAACTCGCGCTCGATGATCGCCTTGTCGCGCAGCTCGTCCAGGCCGCTCCAGAAACCGCAGGCAAGGCCTGCCAGGTAGGCCGCGCCCAGGGCCGTGGTCTCGCGCATCTTCGGACGCTCGACGCAGGTGCCGAGAATGTCGGCCTGGAACTGCATGAGGAAGTTGTTGGCCACCGCGCCACCATCCACCCGCAGTTCGCTCAGGCGCTGGCCGCAGTCCTGCTGCATGGCGTCGAGCACGTCGCGGGTCTGGTAGGCGATCGACTCCAGGGCCGCGCGGATGATGTGATCGACCTTGACGCCACGGGTCAGGCCGAACAGCGCGCCACGGGCATACGGATCCCAGTAGGGTGCGCCCAGGCCGGTGAAGGCCGGCACCAGGTAGACGCCGTTGCTGTCCTTGACCTTGCTGGCGAAGTATTCGGTGTCGTAGGCGTCGTTGACGATCTTCAGTTCATCGCGCAGCCACTGCACGGTGGAGCCGCCGTTGAACACCGCGCCTTCGAGGGCGTAGGCCACCTCGCCGCGGGGGCCGCAGGCGATGGTGGTGAGCAGGCCGTGGGACGACTGGACCGCCTTGTCGCCGGTGTTCATCAGCAGGAAGCAGCCGGTGCCGTAGGTGTTCTTGGCCTGGCCGGGCTCCACGCACATCTGGCCGAACAGCGCCGATTGCTGGTCGCCGGCGATACCGGCGATGTCGATACCGCTCTTGGTCTTGCCATAGACTTCGGACGATGGGCGTACCTCAGGCAGCATCTGGCGCGGAATGCCAAGGATATCGAGGAGCTTGTCGTCCCATTGCAGGCTGTGGATGTTGAACATCAGCGTGCGCGAGGCGTTGGTGTAGTCGGTGACATGCACCTTGCCGCCGGAGAACTTCCAGATCAGCCAGGTATCGATGGTGCCGAACAGCAGTTCGCCACGCTCGGCGCGTTCGCGGGCGCCTTCGACATTGTCGAGGATCCACTTGAGCTTGGTGCCAGAGAAGTACGGGTCGGTGACCAGGCCGGTGGCCTCGCGGATGTACTGCTCGTGGCCGTCGCGCTTGAGCTGGGCGCAGATATCGGTGCTGCGGCGGCACTGCCAGACGATGGCGTTGTACACCGGACGCCCGGTTTCCTTGTCCCAGACCACGGTGGTCTCGCGCTGGTTGGTGATGCCGATGGCGGCGACCTGGGCGTGGCTGATGCCGGCCTGGGCCAGGGCCTCGACCATGGTCGCGCTCTGGGTGGCGAAGATTTCCATCGGGTCATGCTCGACCCAGCCCGCCTGCGGGTAGTGCTGGGCGAATTCACGCTGCGAGGTGCCCACCACGTTGGCGTCGCGATCGAAGATGATGGCGCGCGAACTGGTGGTGCCCTGGTCCAGGGCGATGATGTAGTTCTTGTCCAGGGTATCGGTCATGTCGGTGGCCTTGCACGAATATGGGAGTAGGTCAGGGCGTGGCGGGCGCCGGCCTTGCGGTCCGGGCCCGGCGCGGGCATCAGGAAACCTGGGTGTCGCCCTGAGGATTATCGTCTGTTTGTTGGGCCGCGGCCTGGGTGGCTGGCAAGTTGCGGGCGATCAGCCCGCGGTACAGGGCCGCGCCCAGGCTGGCACCGAGGATCGGCGCGAACACCGGCACCAGGAAATACGGAATATCGCGCCCGCCAGTGAAGGCGACTTCGCCCCAGCCGGCCAGGAAGGTCATCAGTTTAGGCCCGAAATCCCGCGCCGGGTTCATCGCGAAGCCGGTCAGCGGGCCCATGGCGCTGCCGATCACGGCGATCAGCAGGCCGATCAGCAGGGGGGCGGTGGCACCGCGTGGCAGACCGTTGTTGTCGTCGGTCAGGGCCATGATCACGGCCATCAGGATGGCGGTGATGATCACCTCGACCAGGAAGGCCTGGCCGGTGGACAGTGCCGGGTGCGGATAGGTGGAGAACACCGAGGCCAGCTCCAGGCTGGCCTGGCTGCCACGCACCATGGCGTGGCTTTGTTCGAAATCGAAGAACAGGTTGCTGTACAGGAAGTACACCAGGGCGGCGCCGCAGAACGCGCCGCACACCTGGGCCAGCATGTAGAACGGCAGCTTGCGCTTGTCGAAACCGGCGAACACGGCCAGGGCGATGCTGACCGCCGGGTTCAGGTGCGCGCCGGAGACGCCGGCGGTCAGGTAGATCGCCATGCTCACGCCGACCCCCCAGATGATGCTGATCTCCCACAGGCCGAAGCTGGCGCCGGCGACCTTGAGCGCGGCGACACAACCGGTGCCGAAGAAGATGAGCAGGGCGGTGCCGAGGAACTCGGCCAGGCATTGGGCGGATAACGTGGGTTCGCGTAGAGCAGTTGTCATGTGTGACCTCGGTTCTTGTTGTTGTGAGGCGCTGGGCGCTCGACAGCAAAAAAGCCCGGAGTCGATCCCCATTGACGCCGGGCGGGTACAGGAAGTGCACCTTATAGGTGCACCATGTATTCATAAACGAAAAAATATAGACAAGAAACGCTGATGTCAAAGGTCGAAAATGAACGCTTGGCCACAATCTGACCAGAGCACCGGGTCGTGAATCCATGGCCGCTGCTCTAGCCTGGGACCTGCGCTGGCTGCACCGGTGGAATTGCCCTAAAGTACCGGGCGACTTGTGATCGACTGGAGCCGTTGATGACCCCCGCCCTGGACCTTTTGAAGAAGGCGCGCGCCGAGCACCGCGTGCACAGTTACGAACATGATCCGAAAACCGCCTCGTATGGCCTGGAGGCGGCGGAAAAGCTGGGCCTTGACCCGCTGCGGGTGTTCAAGACCCTGCTTGCCAGCAGCGAAAAGGGCGAGCTGCTGGTAGCGGTGGTACCGGTGGTCGGCACCCTCGACCTGAAGGCACTGGCCCATGCGGCGGGGGTAAAAAAATGCGAGATGGCCGATCCGCAGGCGGCCCAGCGCGCCACGGGTTACCTGGTCGGGGGGATCAGCCCGCTGGGGCAGAAGAAGCGCCTGCGCACCTTTATCGATCAATCCGCGCAACAACATGAAACGATTCATGTGAGTGCTGGCCGCCGTGGGTTGGAAGTGGAGCTGGCCGCCGTGGTGCTGGCCACCCATACCCAGGGACAGTTCGCCGAGATCGGTCGCGGCTGATCATCTGTACTGATTGAAATTCCACGACTCTGTCACTGTCGGGCCCTGGCGGCATGCCGCATGCTCAGGGCCTTTCCCGCCAGATTCAGGAGTCGTGGCATGCAGTTGCATTTTCATCAGGTGGACGCCTTCAGCGACCGTCCCTTCGCTGGCAACCCGGCCATGGTCTACCACCTGGAACAGTGGCTCGACGATGGCCTGATGCAGCAGGTGGCCGCCGAACACAACCTCGCCGAAACCGCCTTCGTGGTGGCCGAAGGTGATGGCTATCGGATCCGCTGGTTCACCCCGAGCACCGAAGTCCCCCTGTGCGGTCACGCCACCCTGGCCAGCGCCCATGTCCTGTTCGACGTCTACGGTGAGCAAGCGCCGCGCCTGGATTTCCAGAGCCGTTCGGGCCTGCTCAGCGTCAGCCGTGAGCATGGCCGCCTGTGGTTGGACTTCCCGCGCATCGACCCGCAGCCGCTGACCGAGCCTGTGGCGGTGGCCGAAGCGCTGGGATGCGAGGTGCGCGAGGTCTACCAGACCCGCGAGCTGTTCGTGGTGCTCGACTCGGAGCAGGCGGTACGCGATTGCGCGCCGGACATGGCGGCGCTGGCTCGCCTGCCGGGCTTGGGGGTGATCGTGACGGCTCCAGGCGAGCGGCATGATTTCGTGTCGCGCTATTTCGCTCCGGGCATCGGCATCCCGGAGGACCCGGTCACCGGTTCCACCCATTGCTCGCTGATCCCTTACTGGGCGGCGCGGTTGGGCAAGTCCGAGCTGCAGGCCTTCCAGTGCTCGACCAGGGGCGGTGAGCTGTTCTGTCGTCTGGAAGGGGAGCGGGTGAGGATCGGCGGGATGGCTCGGCGGGTGGCCAGCGGTACGCTGATGTTGTGAATCTGCATGGGCATGTGTCCCTGTAGGAGCGGGCTTGTCCCGCGAATGCGTTCGATCCGGCACAGTTGTAGCCAGATCTGGCGCAATCGCGGGACAAGCCCGCTCCTACAGAGTAATGTCAGGCCGCCTGCATCAATGCGCGGAGCTCACGCGTCGCACGCCCTGCTCATGACTGGCCAGCTGCGCGGCGACGCTGCCGGGTACCGCGAACAGCACCAGGTGGTCCGCCGCTACGGCGATACCGACGTCCTGGCCGACCTGATGGTCGTTGTGGCTGGGGAAGATCGCCTCGAGCTGGCTGCCGGTGGGCAGTTGCAGGCGATACAGGGTCGAGGCGCCGAGGAAGCTCTTGCCGATGACCTGCGCCCGCAACGGGCTGTCGGGGGCATGGATGATGTCATCCGGACGCAGCAGCACATCCACCGAACTGCCAGGAGCCATGGTGTAGGCACGGTTGCCGCGCAGCTCGCCGAGTTCGGTGGTTACTGACTCGTGGCTGCTCATCTGGCCGCGAATGAAGTAGCCCTGGCCGATGAAGCTTGCGACAAACGGGGTCTGCGGCTCGTGGTAGAGGTTGTAGGGGGTGTCCCACTGTTCCAGGCGACCCTCCTTGAACACGCCGACATGGTCGCTGACGGCAAAGGCTTCTTCCTGGTCGTGGGTGACCAGGATGGCGCTGGTGCCACGGCCTTTGAGAATGTCGCGGACCTCATGGCTCAGGCGCCGACGCAGTTCCACGTCGAGGTTGGAGAACGGCTCGTCAAGCAGCAGCAGTTGCGGCTCGGGCGCCAGCGCCCGGGCCAGGGCCACGCGCTGCTGCTGGCCGCCGGACAGCTCGTGCGGGTAGCGCCCGCCCAGGCCGCCGAGCTTGACCAGCTCGAGCATCTCGTCGACCACCGCCGCCTGGCGCGGGTGCTTGCCGATGCCGAAGGCGATGTTCTGTGCCACGGTGAGGTGGGGGAACAGGGCGTAGTCCTGGAACACCATGCCGATCCGGCGCTTTTCCGGGGCCAGGGTGAACCCGGCGCGGGAAATGACTTCGCCGGCCAGCTGGATCTCGCCGTCGTGCACCGGCTCGAAGCCGGCGATGGCGCGCAGCGTGGTGGTCTTGCCGCAACCGGAGGACCCCAGCAGGCAACCGATGTCGCCTGCGTTCAGGTGCAGGTTGAGGTTCTGGACGATGCGCTGTTCGCCATAGCCGCAGGCGAGGTTGCGCAGGTTGAGCAGTAGCTGTTGACTCATGCGTGGTGGTAAGCCGGTTCTACAAGGAATTCCAGAAGGGCCTTCTGCGCATGCAAGCGGTTTTCAGCTTCGTCCCAGGCGACCGAACGGGCGTCGTCGAGCAGGTCCTGGCTGATTTCCTCGCCACGGTGGGCGGGCAGGCAATGCATGAACAGGGCATCGGGTGCCGCCAGGTCGAGCAGTTCGCGGGTGACCTGGTAAGGCGCGAAATGCGCCAGGCGCCGTGCAGTTTCCTCTTCCTGGCCCATGGAAGTCCAGACATCCGTGGTCACCAGATGAGCGCCGCGCACGGCTTCCTTCGGATCACGGATGATCTGTACACGGTCACCGGCCAGCGCCAGGAAGCGCTGATCAGGCTCGTAGCCTTCAGGGCAAGTGATGCGCAGTTGGAAATCGAACTGCACGGCAGCTTCGATATAGGAGTTGCACATGTTGAAGCCGTCGCCGACCCAGGCCACGGTCTTGCCCTGGATCGCGCCACGGTGCTCGAAGAAGGTCTGCATGTCGGCCAGCAGTTGGCAGGGGTGCGACTCGTCGGACAGGCCGTTGATGACCGGCACCTTCGAGTTGGCGGCGAACTCGGTCAGGGTGCTGTGGGCGTGGGTGCGGATCATCACCGCGTCGACCATGCTCGAGAGCACGATGGCGCTGTCGGCGATCGGCTCGCCGCGGCCCAGCTGGGTGTCGCGTGGCGACAGGAAGATGGCCTGGCCGCCGAGCTGGATCATGCCGGCTTCGAAGGACACCCGGGTGCGGGTCGAGGACTTCTCGAAGATCATGCCCAGCACGCGGTTCTTCAGCGGCTCGAACAGCACGCCTCGTTTGCGCAGGTCCTTCAGCTCGATGCCTCGACGGATCACACCGAGCAATTCGTCAGCGGTGAAATCCATCAGGGAGAGAAAGTGCCTTGCGCTCATGATTGACTACCTTATCTGCAACGTTCTGCAGGTCGACCGTATGGGTTTTGTTGACAACGGGGGTGACCTGCGGCGTAAGCCGCACGGGGCGGACGGAATAGGGAAAGGCGCAATACTATAATTAAATGTCGCCTAAAACCAAGAGGGGAAACAGCGCCACTGTGTCAAAGGGTGTCGTAAGCCCTTGCCGGCTAGCTGTTTTTTATTTGCTACAGCGGTTGTACACGGCTCGGAGCGTATTTGGCAAACCCGTTGTCGCGAATCGCCCGCCTGATGTCGTCCGATTCACGCCGCGAACCTCGCTGGCGAGCCCCGGTCGGCAGGCGCATAGTCGAACCTCGACAATAACAAGGCAGAGGCGGCCATGACCAAGACCCTGCATCACCGAGCCTGTCACCTGTGCGAGGCCATCTGCGGCCTGAACATCGAAGTCACCCACGAAGCCGATGGCCCGGCGCGGATCAGCTCGATCAAGGGCGACCCGCAGGATCCGTTCAGCCGCGGCCATGTCTGCCCCAAGGCGGTCGCCCTGCAGGACATCCAGGAGGACCCCGACCGCCTGCGCCAGCCCCACCGGCGCATCGGTGACCAGTGGCTGCCAATCAGTTGGGACGAAGCCTTCGCCCTGGCCGCCGAGCGGCTGTGGGCGATCCAGCAGGCCCACGGGCGCAACGCGGTCGCCGTGTACCAGGGCAACCCCAGCGTGCACAACTATGGGCTGATGACCCATAGCAACTACTTCCTCGGCTTGCTCAAGACCCGTAATCGCTTCTCGGCGACCTCGGTGGACCAGTTGCCGCAGCACCTGACCAGCCACCTGATGTACGGCCATGGCCTGCTGCTGCCAATTCCGGACATCGACCATACGCAGTTCATGCTCATCCTCGGCGGCAATCCATTGGCCTCCAATGGCAGCATCATGACCGTCCCGGATGTGGAAAAGCGCCTCAAGGCACTCAAGGCCAGGGGCGGGCAACTGGTGGTGGTGGATCCGCGACGCAGCGAGACGGCTGCGCTGGCCGACCTGCACCTGTTCATTCGCCCCGGTGGCGACGCGGCGCTGCTGTGTGGCTTGCTGCATACGCTGTTCAGCGAGAACCTGGCCCGGGGCTCGCATCTGCCGGTTGCGGGCCTGGAGCAGGTGCGCGAAGCCATCCTGCCGTTCGATGCGTCTGCCATGAGCGCGTTGTGCGGTATTCCGGCCGAGGCGATCCGCCAGCTGGCGCGGGATTTCGCCGCCGCCGACAAGGCGGTGTGCTATGGCCGGATGGGCGTATCGACTCAGGCCTTCGGTTCGCTGTGCCACTGGCTGGTGCAGTTGATCAACCTGGTCACCGGCAATCTTGATTGTGAAGGCGGCGCCCTGTGCACGGCGCCTGCGGTCGACCTGGTCGCCAGCACCTCCGGCGGGCATTTCGATCAATGGCGCAGCCGGGTCTCGGGCTTGCCCGAGTATGGCGGCGAGCTGCCGGTCTCGGCCCTGGCCGAAGAGATCCTCGTACCAGGCGAGGGGCAGGTGCGGGCGCTGGTGACCGTGGCAGGCAACCCGGTGCTGTCCACGCCTAACGGGCGACGCCTGGACGAGGCCCTGGCCGGCCTCGACTTCATGCTCAGCATCGATCTGTACATCAACGAGACCACGCGCCATGCCGACCTGATCCTGCCGTCGACCTCGGCGCTGGAGAACGATCACTACGATTCCACCTTCAACCTGCTGGCGGTGCGCAACGTCACCCGCTTCAACCGGGCGATCCTACCCAAGCCCGATGGCGCGCTGCACGACTGGGAGATCTTCGTGGGCCTGGCCAAGGCCTTTGCCGAGCGCGCGCAGGTTGAGCTCAAGGCCACCTTGCCGCCGGCACAGATGATCGACTTCGCCCTGCGCAAGGGGCCTTATGGCGACGGGACGCCCTGGAAGCTCTCGCTGGAGGCGCTAGACGCGTATCCCCATGGTCTCGACCTCGGGCCGCTATGTGCCAACCTGGCAACGCGCCTGCGCACGGCGAGCGGGCAGGTCGAGGCGGCACCGGCGGTGCTGCTCGAAGACCTGCGGCGCCTTGCCAGTGTGTCCGCGCCCACGGATGACCAGCTGTTGCTCATCGGCCGTCGCCATGTGCGCAGCAACAACTCGTGGATGCACAACTACCACCGCTTGGTCAAAGGCAAGCCGCGCCACCAGTTGCTGATGCACCCGGACGACTTGAGCCGGCGCCAGTTGCAGGACGGCCAGATGGTGCGGGTGCGCTCGCGCACAGGGGTGATCGAGGTGGCGGTACAGGCCAGCGAGGAGATGATGCCGGGCGTGGTCAGCCTGCCCCATGGCTACGGCCATGGGCGCCAGGGCGCGCGCTTGCAGGTGGCCGCTGTGCAGCCGGGGGCGAGTGCCAATGACCTGACTGACGAACACCTGCGCGATGGCGTTTCCGGCAATGCCGCCCTCAATGGCGTGCCGGTACAGGTCGAGGCCGCATGAAGCACGGCAAGGCCGAGCACGCTGCTCGGCTTTCCGATACAATGCGTCACCGTGCCGACGACCCTGTCGGAAAGTTCAGCCGAGGTGCTTCATGGATATCATCGATACAATCAAAGAGCAGATTGCCAACAACACCATTCTGCTTTACATGAAAGGTTCGCCGAATGCCCCACAGTGTGGCTTCTCGGCCAAGGCTTCGCAGGCCGTGATGGGTTGCGGCGAGAAGTTCGCCTACGTCGACATCCTGCAGAACCCGGAAATTCGCGCCAACCTGCCCAAGTACGCCAACTGGCCGACTTTCCCGCAACTGTGGGTGGCTGGTGAGCTGGTCGGCGGCAGCGACATCATGCTGGAAATGTTCGAGAAGGGTGAACTGCAGACCCTGATCAAGGACGCGGCCGCCAAGGCCAAGGCTTCCGAGGCCTGATTCAGGTCTACTCGCCTGCACGCAAAAAGCCCCGCATCAGCGGGGCTTTTTGTTGGGTAATCGTCAGTAATTGCAAGGCCACAATTCGTCGACTGCATGCGGCTTGTGTAGGAGCGGCCTTGTGTCGCGAAAGGGCCGCATAGCGGCCCCGGCAATATCAGCTTGATGCGTAGATCTGGGGCCGCTACGCGCCCCTTTCCGGCCGGTCCGACGCCTCGGCGAGGCCGCTCCTACAGGGTTACGCGATCACCTGCTGGAGATGCTTTGTCTGACCGACGTAAAGCTTACTCTTCGCCCATCTGCGACTGCAGGTAGTTCTCGATTGTGATCTTGTCGATCAGGCCCAGCTGGGTTTCCAGCCAGTCGATGTGCTCTTCCTGGTCTTCGAGGATGTCTTCGAGCACATCGCGCGAGCCGAAGTCGCCAGCGGTTTCGCAGTGGGCAATGGCGGCCTTGAGGTCGGCATGGGCCTTTTTCTCAAGCTTCAGGTCGCAGTCGAGCATCTCCTTGGTGTGCTCGCCGATCATCAGCTTGCCCAGGTCCTGGACGTTGGGGATGCCTTCGAGGAAGAGGATGCGCTTGATCAGCTTGTCAGCGTCCTTCATCGCCTGGATGGACTCTTTGTACTCGAGCTTGCCAATCCTGTTCAGGCCCCAATCTTCATACATGCGCGCGTGCAGGAAGTACTGGTTGATTGCGACCAGCTCGTTTCCGAGGATCTTGTTGAGATGCTGGATGACGCTTACGTCGCCTTTCATGATGGGGTCTGCCCTGTAGATGTTGAGCCAATGAAAACAAGTCTGAGCTCCTCAACTATCTATGTCAAACCTAAGTTATTGAATAATAAGTGAAAATTAATCGGAATAAGAATGTTTGTGAACTGCGTTCGGGCGCTAACTTATTGAATTGCAGGCATAAAAAAACCGGACTCTGGGTCCGGTTCTTCGAATTCGGGGTAATTACGCCGCGTTGAATTCAGCGGGGTAGGGCAGGGCGGCCTGCTGGCTCAGTTGCAGCTCGGTGAGGGTTTCGCGCACCACCTGCTTGGCGAGGCAGGCGCACTTGCCGCACTGGCTGGCCACATTGGTGGCAGCTCGCACTTCCTTGTAGCTGCAGCATCCTTCGTAGATCGCATCGCGGATCTGTCCATCGGTGACACCGACACAGAGACACACATACATAAAGGCTGACCGTCGCGGGTTGAGTCGATGCGTTGGAGAGTAATGGTAATGAGAATGCTTGTCAAAACACTTTGTGTAAGGTGCGCGCCAGAGCGACCGGCGGTCGAGATTCGGCCTGTCACGCAAAGCTGTGTATGATGGTCGGCCTTTGCTGGATCCGGGGGAAGGTGTTCCGCCCGGGCAAGGTTTTTCACCCCTCATCAGGAGAGATCGAATGAGCGTACTCGTTGGCAAACAAGCCCCGGACTTCACCGTTCCAGCCGTGCTGGGCAACGGCGAGATCGTCGACAGCTTCAACCTGGCCTCGGCCATCAAGGGCAAGTACGGCCTGGTATTCTTCTACCCGCTGGACTTCACCTTCGTCTGCCCGTCCGAGCTGATCGCCCTGGACAACCGCATCCCTGACTTCCAGGCGCGCAACGTGGAAGTGATCGGCGTGTCGATCGACTCGCACTTCACCCACAACGCCTGGCGCAACACCCCGGTCAACAACGGCGGTATCGGTCAGGTCAAGTACACCCTGGCAGCCGACATGACCCACGAAATCTGCAAGGCCTACGACGTCGAGTCCGAAGGCGGCGTGGCCTTCCGTGGCGCCTTCCTGATCGACACCAACGGTGTCGTTCGTTCGCAGATCGTCAACGACCTGCCACTGGGCCGTAACATGGACGAGCTGCTGCGCCTGGTCGACGCCCTGCAGTTCCACGAAGAGCACGGCGAAGTCTGCCCGGCCAACTGGAAGAAAGGCGACAAGGGCATGAACGCTTCGCCGGAAGGCGTTGCTGCTTACCTGAGCGAGAACGCTGGCAAGCTGTAATTGCCATGCGCATAAAAAAACCGGCCCTGGTGGCCGGTTTTTTTATGCCCGCGGTTAGTGCGTTCGGCGCCCTGTAGGAGCGGCCTTGTGCCGCGAAAGGGCCGCGCAGCGGTCCCGCGATATCCGCCTCGGCACTGAGATCCTGGGGCTGCTGCGCAGCCCTTTCGCGGCGCAAGGCCGCTCCTACAGGGAACGGTCGGCTTAATCGTTGAAATCGCGCCAGCCGCCCATCTCTTTCCAGCGATTGACGATGCCGCAGAACAACTCGGCGGTCTTCTCGGTGTCGTAGCGCGCCGAATGCGCCTCACGCCCGTCGAAGTCGATGTCCGCGCTCTGGCAGGCCCGGGCCAGCACGGTCTGGCCGTAGGCGAGGCCGGCGAGGGTGGCGGTATCGAAGCTGGAGAACGGATGGAACGGGTTGCGCTTGATGTCGTTGCGCGCCACCGCGGCATTGAGGAAGCCCAGGTCGAAGCTGCTGTTGTGTCCGACCAGGATCGCCCGCTTGCAGCCATTGGCCTTCAGCGCCTTGCGCACGCCGCGGAAGATATCGGTCAGCGCGCTTTCCTCGCTCACCGCCATGCGCAGCGGGTGGTCCAGCTTGATGCCGGTGAATTCCAGTGCTGCCGCCTCGATATTGGCCCCTTCGAACGGTTCGACCCGGTGGAAGTAGGTGTGCTCGGGGAACAGGAAGCCCTTCTCGTCCATGCCGATGGTGACGGCGGCGATCTCCAGCAGCGCGTCGGTGGCGCTGTTGAAACCGCCGGTCTCGACGTCCACCACCACGGGCAGGTAGCCACGGAAACGCTCGGCCATCGGGTGGCGCGAGCCGCTGCTGACCTGGCTGTCCTGGTCGTCTTCGTACAGATCTTCGCTCACGCGTTGTCCTCCAGCAGGCGCCAGCGCAACTTCTCACCGGCGCGCAGGGGGATCACGGTGTTGTCGCCGAACGGCAGGCTGTCCGGCGCGGTCCATTCCTCACGCACCAGGGTGATGGTGTCGGTGTTGCGCGCCAGGCCGTAGAAGTCCGGGCCGTGCTTGCTGGCGAAGCCTTCGAGCTTGTCCAGGGCGTTGCGCTGTTCGAACGCCTCGGCGTACATCTCGATGGCGGCATAAGCGGTGTAGCAGCCGGCGCAGCCGCAGGCGGCTTCCTTGGCATGCTTGGCGTGGGGCGCCGAGTCGGTGCCGAGGAAGAACTTCGGGTTGCCGCTGGTGGCGGCATCCAGCAGCGCCACCTGATGGGTGTTGCGCTTGAGGATCGGCAGGCAGTAGAAGTGCGGGCGGATACCGCCAACCAGCATGTGGTTGCGGTTGTACAGCAGGTGCTGGGCGGTGATGGTCGCACCGACGTTGGCCGGCGCTTCGCTGACGAACTGCGCGGCGTCGCTGGTGGTGATGTGTTCGAACACCACCTTCAGGGTCGGGAAGCGTTCGACCAGGCGGCGCATGTGCTCGTCGATGAAGCGTTTCTCGCGGTCGAACACGTCGATCTCGCTGCGCGTGACTTCACCGTGCACCAGCAAGGGCATGCCGGTTTCGGCCAGGGCCTCGATCGCCGGGAAGATATTGTCGATGCTGGTCACGCCCGAATCGGAGTTGGTGGTGGCGCCGGCCGGGTAGAGCTTGGCGGCGTACACGATCCCGCTGGCCTTGGCGGCCCGCACATCGTCGGCGCTGGTGCGGTCGGTGAGATAGAGCACCATCAGTGGCTCGAAGCGGCTGCCGGCGGGGCGTGCGGCAAGGATGCGCTCACGGTAGGCGGCGGCCTCGACGGCGTTGCGCACCGGCGGAACCAGGTTGGGCATGATGATGGCACGGGCGAAGGTGCGCGCCACGTCACCGACGGTGTGGGGCAGGACGGCACCATCGCGCAGATGGATGTGCCAGTCGTCGGGGCGCAGGAGGGTCAGGCGATCGGACATTGGAGATTCCAGGCGGGTCGAACTCAGAAGCCAATGCTACCGGAAAACCCCTGTTCGAGCACGGCTATCAAGTTTTCCGACGGGCGACCGATAGCGTTCAGGTAAGTCGTCGGAATTTGTGGAGCCGCCCGTGCGCCAGCGTTACCTAGCCCTGTTCACCCTCGTTGCCAGCCTGCCGGCCGGAGCAATGACCTTCCAGACCCGCGTGGAGAACGTCGCCTGGAAAGTCGAGGGTGACCAGTTCGAATGTCGCCTGATCCAGCCGATCGACGGTTTCGGCAGCGGTGAGTTCGTGCGCCGTGCCGGCGAGCAGCCGACCTTCCAGCTGCGTTCGGACAGCAATGTCCTGGGCGCCGGCTCCGCCACCCTGCTGGCCGCCGCCGCGCCCTGGCAGCCCGGGCGCGGCGACATCAACCTCGGTGCGGTGCACATGGCCCGTACCGGCGTGCTGTTCACCTCCAGCCAGGGGCAGGCCAGCCGCCTGATCAACGGCCTGCTCGATGGTCGCAGCACCGTGGTGCGCAACTACCGGGGCGAAGGTGGTCGGCCGATGGAAGTGCATGTGATGCCGGTCAGCTTCGCCAAGGCCTACAGCGACTACCAACTGTGCGCCGCCAAGCTGCTGCCGATGAACTACGACCAGATCCGCCAGACCCAGGTCGGCTTCCCCGGCGGCGGGATCGAGCTGGACAGCTCGGCGCGCGCCCGTCTGGATGTGCTGCTCGACTACCTGAAGGCCGATCCGACGGTCAACCACATCGAACTCAACGGCCACTCCGACAACAGCGGCAATCGCCTGACCAACCGCGACACCTCCCGCCGACGGGCCCTGGCGGTGGCCGACTACCTCAAGGCCCATGGCGTGCCGGAAGAGCAGATCAGCGTACGCTTCCACGGCGAACGCTATCCGTTGGCCAAGAACAACAGTGCCGCCAACCGGGCGCGCAACCGTCGGGTGAACATCCAGCTCGAGCGTGTAACGCCGGTCGAGAAGCCGGTGGAGAAACCGGCAGCGCAGATGCCCCCGTCGGCCCCGGCACCCGTCGCCACGCCTGCGCCAACGACGCCTGCAGCCGCTGCCACGCCGTCCGCTCCAGCGAAATCCTGAGTGCGACAGCGGGTCGCGCTCTCGACAATTCCTGTCGCTTTGTCGTCACAAGCTGTCGCCCCATTGTAAATTTTTCAGCAACGCCGGTAGAATCATCCGCTTTCCGTACAACCCCGTGGAGTGATGGCATGGCGGACGTAAAAAAGGTCGTATTGGCGTATTCCGGCGGCCTTGATACTTCGGTGATTCTCAAGTGGCTGCAGGACACCTACAACTGTGAAGTGGTGACCTTCACCGCTGACCTCGGCCAGGGCGAGGAGGTCGAGCCGGCCCGCGCCAAGGCCCAGGCGATGGGCGTGAAAGAAATCTACATCGACGACCTGCGCGAAGAGTTCGTGCGTGATTTCGTCTTCCCGATGTTCCGCGCCAACACCGTCTACGAAGGCGAGTACCTGCTGGGTACTTCCATCGCCCGCCCGCTGATCGCCAAGCGCCTGATCGAGATCGCCAACGAAACCGGCGCCGACGCCATTTCCCACGGTGCCACCGGCAAGGGCAACGACCAGGTGCGCTTCGAACTGGGCGCCTATGCGCTCAAGCCAGGCGTCAAGGTCATCGCTCCATGGCGCGAGTGGGACCTGCTGTCCCGCGAGAAGCTGATGGACTACGCCGAGAAGCACGGCATTCCGATCGAGCGCCACGGCAAGAAGAAATCGCCGTACTCGATGGACGCCAACCTGCTGCACATCTCCTACGAAGGCGGTGTCCTGGAAGATACCTGGACCGAGCACGAGGAAGACATGTGGAAATGGAGCGTCTCGCCTGAGAACGCCCCCGACCAGGCCACCTACCTCGAGCTGACCTACCGCAACGGTGACATCGTCGCCATCGACGGCGTCGAGAAGACCCCGGCCACCGTGCTGGCCGACCTCAACCGCATCGGCGGCGCCAACGGCATCGGTCGCCTGGACATCGTCGAGAACCGCTACGTCGGCATGAAGTCGCGCGGCTGCTACGAGACCCCGGGCGGCACCATCATGCTCAAGGCTCACCGTGCCATCGAGTCGATCACCCTGGACCGCGAAGTCGCTCACCTGAAGGATGAGCTGATGCCCAAGTACGCCAGCCTGATCTACACCGGCTACTGGTGGAGCCCGGAGCGTCTGATGCTGCAGCAGATGGTCGACGCCTCCCAGGTCAACGTGAACGGCGTCGTGCGCCTGAAGCTGTACAAGGGTAATGTCACGGTCGTTGGCCGCAAGTCGGACGACTCGCTGTTCGATGCCAATATCGCGACCTTCGAGGAAGACGGCGGCGCCTACAACCAGGCCGATGCCGCAGGCTTCATCAAGCTCAACGCACTGCGCATGCGCATCGCGGCCAACAAGGGCCGTTCGCTGCTGTAAGCCTTTGGCGTGCCCGAAAAACCCGGCCTCGGCCGGGTTTTTTCATGCCCGGGATTCAGGGGGAGGCGGGGCCTCGCCTTCCTGCATCGGCGATACCGACAGGTGGATGCAGGTTCGCGTATCGAGGTTGTACAGGATCCAGCGCCGCTGTTGGCCGTGGGGACGCTCGATCATCCGCTGCACATGGTTTTCGATGAGCTTTCGACTGTCGGCGCCGGAGATGGCGATGATCATCGCCCCTTTGTCCCGTGCGGCAGGTGGGCGAGGCGGCCTGTCCGCCCCCGTGGCGCGTCTGTCCGGGGCAAACAGCGAGCCGTTGTTGAAGTTGAGCGTAAGGAAGAACAGCACGGTAAGGAAGAACGGAAACCCCACCAGAAACCAGGTGTAGACAATCTGGCTGTCGTCGCTGAGAAACGGCAGCGAGGCCAGGGCGGACGCCTCGATCACACCGGCAAATACAGCGATAAGGGTCAACGGACTGATAGGGTCGCGATTCATGATGAGTGCCTGGCCATGCTTTGCCCATCAGTAGCTCGTTTTTCCGAATGCGATAAGCGTGGATCATTTCCCTGCCGGGTGATGCCACAGGCTACGGCAGCGCTTTTTATCCAGTCTGTACAGTCGAAATTTCCTGCATGAAGTGTCACCTGGCGGCACTTGGATCCAATTCTGCCGACTGTTACTTTTTGGGGGCGACGAACATGCATCTATTACATTTTGTTAATTAGCTGCTTGTAGGAAGAATCTCTATTAACAGTAGTCCACTTCTTTCGGTGAATTTGCCAGGGAAACCGCTGCATAAATAATCGTTATGCTCGGGTGTGGTGGTCTATCGAACTAAAAATAACGTATCAATGGGAATCGCATGAATAAAGTGCTGATCGTGGATGATCACCCGGTCATTCGCCTGGCCGTACGCATGCTGATGGAACGGCATGGCTACGAGGTAGTGGCGGAGAGCGACAATGGTGTGGATGCCTTGCAACTGACGCGGGAGTATCTGCCGGACATTGTCATTCTGGATATCGGGATCCCCAAACTGGATGGGCTTGAAGTGATTGCCCGGATGACCCTGGCAAGTCCCGGGACCAAGGTGCTGGTGCTGACCTCTCAGGCTCCGGGGCACTTCTCGATGCGCTGCATGCAGGCGGGGGCGGCGGGTTATGTGTGCAAGCAGCAGGAGCTGACCGAACTGCTCAGCGCGATCAAGGCCGTGCTGTCCGGCTACAGCTACTTCCCCAACCAGGCGCTGCACAAGGGACGCTCGGGGGTGAGCGGCGCCACGGAGATGGAGATGGTCGAGCGGCTTTCCGGGCGGGAGATGATGGTGTTGCAGCAGCTTGCCCGGGGCAAGAGCAACAAGGAGATCGCCGACAGCATGTTCCTCAGCAACAAGACGGTCAGTACCTACAAGACGCGCCTGCTGCTCAAGCTGAATGCCCGCTCGCTGGTGGACCTGATCGAGCTCGCCCAGCGCCATGGGCTGGCCTGACAGCATCATTGAAAAAGCCTCCACTGGGGAGGCTTTTGCGTGATTGTTCTATAGGTCGTAGTCGAAGTCGGCCAGTTGCTTCTTCAGGCGTCGTTCCTCGAGCATGTTGTCGATGGTGCGGCGTTTGCTCAGGTTGGTCTTGGCCGGTTCGGCCTGCGGCTCCACATCGTCGTCCGCACTCTGGAAATCGTCGTCGATCACCAGCTCTTCTTTATCGGTGCTCATGCGTCACTCCAAGCCAAAGGGCCATTGGCCGTCCTTATAACGGGAATCGCAGAGCGGGTAAAAAAGATTTTTTCAATTGCCTCGCGCAGGTTTCAGCTATTGCCTCAATCGTCGGAGGTCTTGTACTTGTATTCGCACAGGTCTTCGATCCGGCAACTGCCACAGCGCGGTTTTCGGGCCTGGCAGACGTAACGGCCATGCAGGATCAACCAGTGGTGGGAATCGAGCAGATAGTCCCTGGGGACGAACTTGAGCAGCTTCTTCTCCACCTCCAGCACGGTCTTGCCCGGTGCGATACCTGTGCGGTTGCTGACCCGGAAGATATGCGTGTCAACGGCCATGGTGAGCTGGCGAAAGGCAGTGTTGAGCACCACGTTGGCGGTCTTGCGGCCGACGCCGGGCAGGGCTTCGAGGGCCTCGCGGGTCTGCGGGACTTCGCCGGCGTGCTGCTCGACCAGCAGGCGGCAGGTTTCGATGACGTTCTTGGCCTTGCTGTTGTACAGGCCGATGGTCTTGATGTACTCGCTCAGGCCGTCGACGCCCAGGGCGTGGATGGCTTGCGGGGTATTGGCGACCGGGAACAGGCGGGCGGTGGCCTTGTTGACGCCGACATCCGTCGACTGGGCCGAGAGAATCACGGCGATCAGCAGTTCGAAAGGGGTGGAGTAGGCCAGTTCGGTCTTGGGTTCGGGATTGTCTTCATGCAGCCTGCGAAAGATCTCCAGGCGTTTGGCGGCATTCATGGGGTCAACGGGTTCCTTGACGGCGTGAGGCGGTATTCGATGGGCGCAGGTGATTGTACAGGCCCAGCAGCAAGCCGAGCAGTATCAGCGCGCCGGGAGCCAGTGCGGCGAGGTGCAGGCCGAGACCTTCGGCCAGGAGTTGGCGGCAGATGCCCAGGGCCAGCCCGGCCGCCAGTAAGCCGAGCAGTCCGAGCCCCAGGTGGCGATATCGGCCAGGCTGTGCTGGCAGTTGCTCGCTGGCGAGGCAGGGCAAGGCCAGCAGCAGTGGGTAGAGGCCAAGCTGCTGGGTCAGGGGCATTGCCCAGGCTTGCAGGCCGAGGTGCAGGCAGGTCGCCAAGGCGGCGGCAAGTACTATGCTCATCCACAGGCGGGGGGCTTGTTCCAGGTGACGGCGCAGAGGAGTCATCAACGCCTGGTGCAGGCCCACCAGCAGTATTGTGCAAAGGCTGATCGCAAGCGCCTGGACGATGGTGCTGGTCGCGCCGAGCAATGGCGCCAGGCTGATTGGCAGGAGCCAGAAACGGTTCATGGAGGCGTCTCACCGAGCAATGCGGGACGATGCTGGTCAAAATAGCGCAGTGCATCCTGGATCGCCTCGATGACTGCCCGCGAGGTTACCGTCGCCCCGGCCAGCTGGTCGAACGCACCCTGGTCACGTTTGATTGCCCAGGCCTGCTCGGGCGTATCGCGCAGTGTCCGGCCGATGAACTGGTCCAGCCAATGGCGCGCCGGGTCGACCAGTTGATCGCCAAGGCCGGGGCTTTCCTGCTGTTCGAGCACGCGCACGCCCACCAGGCGGCCCTGGGGGGCGATGGCGATCACCAGTTCGATGGCACCGCCATAGCCTTGGACGCTGCTGTGCAGCAGGATAGCGCTGGTGACGCCCGCCAGGCTGGCGCGGTAGCCGGCCAGCAGATGGCTATGGCTCAGGCTGGGATCCTCGAGGGCCACGGGTGTTTGCAATGGCCGGTTGTCGTAGCTGCCCGGCGGCAGCACCTTGAGCCACTGCTGTTCCTGCCATTGGCGCGAAGCCTCGGCAATCGGCCCGGCGGTGAAGCGGTGCCAGGCCAGCGTCGCGGCAATCGCCAGCCCTGCCACCAGGAGCAGCGCTGCGGCACTGTGCCAGCGGGCGGTCATGGACAGGCCCGTTGCTGGCGGCGTTCCGCCCAGCGATCAAGGGTGGGGACGGCGAGGTTCATCAGCAGGACGGCGAACGCCGTGCCATCGGCGAAGCTGCCCCAGGTGCGGATCAGGTAGATCAGCAGGCCGGTGCCGATACCGAACAGCAGGCGGGCCAGTGGTTGCTTGCAGCCGGACACGGGTTCGGTGGCGATGAAGAACGCGGCAAGCATGGTCGAGCCGGACAGCAGGTGCAGCAGTGGCGAGCCGTTGGAATCGGAGCCTGCGCCATTCCAGCCCAGCAGGGCGGACAGGAACAAGGCGCCAAGCAGACCGACGGGGGCCTGCCAGCCGAAGACCTTGCGCTGCAGCAGGAATAACCCGCCGAGCAGGAAGGCGAGGTTGACCCACTCGCTACCACGCCCGCCCAGATGGCCGAACGCCAGGTGGTTGGCGAACAGTTCGTCTATGGTCAGGCTGCGGTTGTGGCGCAGCACATCGAGCACCGTGGGGCTGGCCCACGCGTCGATCCGTTCGCTGGCGCCCAAGCTCAGGCCAAGGCTTTCCACGAGCCCAGGTGCCTGACCGGGCCAGTGGTTCATCTGTAGCGGGAAGCTCAACAGGACGAACGCATAGCCGACCATGGCAGGGTTGAACAGGTTGCGCCCGACCCCGCCAAAAGCTTGTTTCCCCAGGCCGATGGCGACGCAGGCCGCCGTCACGGGCAGCCACCAGGGCGCCAGGCTGGGCAGGGCTGCGGCCAGCAGCGCGGCGGTGACCAGTGCACTGCCGTCGCCAAGGGCGCAGGCGACCGGCATTCTCCGCCAGCGCAATAGCACAGCCTCGGTAGCCAGCGCCGCGCAACCGCTCAACAGCAGGTTGATCAGCACGCCCCAGCCATGCAGCCAGAACAGCACCAGCAGGCCAGGGGCGCAGGCCAGCAGAACCAGCTGCATGGTGCTGCGCAGGCGCGGATCAGTGGTCGGCATGGCTTTACAGGTCCTCGAGGTGTTGCACAGCGATGGCTTCCGTTGCCAGGGGCAGGGCGATGCGTGGAGCCGGGCTCATTGGGTGAAGAGTCCGTTGAGTCCAGAAAACGCCATGGCCATCACCCCAGCCCCGATCAGCTGGACGGGCAGGCCGCGCAGGGCTGCGGGCATCTCGGCATGGCGGCAGCGGGCGTCAAGGTCGGCATACAGCGCCAGGGCCAGCCAGAATCCCAGCGCGCCGACAGTGGCCCACGCCAGAATACCCCAGCCGTCGACGGCGCCGTTGGCAAGCTGTAACAGCAAGCCTAGCACCACGGCGTTTGCGCTCAGCAGAGGTTGCAGATCGTGCAGGGGCCAGCCTGGCCGAAAATGTCGGAGCAGGTTTGGCAGTGTCCAGGCCAATGCCGCCAGCAAGGGCAGGAAGATGAACAATTGCAGGTCCTGCAACCCCATGGGCAGGAAAAATTGCCGGTGTAGCCAGACGCCGACAGGTAGTGCGACGAGGATCAACAGGGCCGAACACAGACCCAATGCATGCAGGCGCGCACGCTCGACCGGCTCGGCCTGCAGGACCAGGTGATTGACCAGCGCGGCGCTGACCAGGATCAGGACGTAGTCACTCATGGCGATGTCGAAAGCCGGAGGGTGCCATCATTATCGGGTAGCGGGCGGCAGATGCAACTGCCCCGGCCAATTGGCCGGGGCAGGAGGGCTTACTTGATACGCTGGCCTGGCTTGGCGCCGCTGTCGGGGCTGAGCAGGTATATCTCTTCACCGCCGGGGCCGGCGGCCATGACCATGCCTTCGGAAACGCCGAAACGCATCTTCCGCGGCTTGAGATTGGCCACCATCATGGTCAGGCGGCCTTCCAGCTGGGAAGGATCCGGGTAGGCCGACTTGATGCCCGAGAACACATTGCGGCGCTCGTCACCGATGTCCAGGGTCAGCTGCAGCAGCTTGTCGGCGCCGGGCACGGCTTCGGCCTTGACGATCAGCGCCACGCGCAGGTCGACTGCAGCGAAGGTATCGAACTCGATCTCGGCCGACAGCGGGTCCTTGGCCAGTTCGCCATTGCCCGCCGGAGCAGCCTTGGCTTCGGCGGCCAGCAGGTCTTCCTTGCTGGCGGCGACCATGGCTTCGACCTTGGCCGGCTCGATGCGGCTCATCAGGGCCTTGAACGGGTTGAGCTGGTGGTTTTCCAGGCGCGACAGGTGGTCGTTCCAGGTCAGCGGGGCGACGTTGAGGAACGCCTCGGCGTCGGCTGCCAGCAGTGGCAGTACCGGCTTGAGGAAGATCACCAGCTGGCGGAACAGGTTGACGCCCTGGGCGCAGATGGCCTGCACTTCATCCTGCTTGCCTTCCTGTTTGGCCAGCGACCACGGCGCCTTGTCGGCGATCCAGGCGTTGGCGCGGTCGGCCAGGGCCATGATCTCGCGCATGGCGCGGCCGAAGTCGCGAGCCTCATAGGCCTCGGCGATCGACGGCGCGGCGGCGAGGAAGGCCTCGGTCAGCTCGGGCGCGGCATCGCCGGCAACCATCACACCGTCGTTGCCCTTGTGGATGAAGCCGGCGCAGCGGCTGGCGATGTTGACCACCTTGCCGACCAGGTCGGAGTTGACCTTCTGCACGAAGTCCTCGAGGTTCAGGTCGAGGTCGTCGACGCCGCGACCCAGCTTGGCGGCGTAGTAGTAGCGCAGGTATTCCGGCTGCAGGTGGTCGAGGTAGGTGCGCGCCTTGATGAAGGTGCCGCGCGATTTCGACATCTTCGCGCCGTTGACGGTCAGGTAGCCGTGCACGTTGACCGCGGTCGGCTTGCGCAGGCCCGCGCCTTCGAGCATGGCCGGCCAGAACAGGGCGTGGAAGTTGACGATGTCCTTGCCGATGAAGTGGTACAGCTCGGCCTTGGAGCCTTCGTTCCAGAACGCGTCGAAGTCCAGCTCCGGACGGCGGTCGCAGAGGTTCTTGAAGCTGGCCATGTAGCCGATCGGCGCGTCCAGCCAGACGTAGAAATACTTGCCCGGTTCGCCCGGGATCTCGAAGCCGAAGTACGGCGCGTCACGGGAGATATCCCACTCCTGCAGGCCCGAGTCCAGCCATTCGGCGAGCTTGTTGGCCACCGCGTCCTGCAGGGTGCCGCTGCGGGTCCACTGCTGCAGCATGGCCTGGAAGTCAGGCAGCTTGAAGAAGAAATGCTGCGAGTCGCGCAGCACCGGGGTGGCGCCGGAGATCGCCGACTTGGGGTTCTTCAGTTCGGTCGGGGCGTAGGTGGCGCCGCATTTCTCGCAGTTGTCGCCGTACTGGTCCTCAGCCGCGCACTTGGGGCAGGTGCCCTTGATGAAACGGTCGGCGAGGAACATGCCCTTCTCGGGATCGAAATACTGGGTGACCGAACGGGTGGCGATGTACCCGGCGTCGCGCAGGCGAGTGTAGATCAGGCTCGACAGTGCGCGGTTCTCCTCGCTGTGCGTGGAGTGGTAGTTGTCGAAATCGACCAGGAAGTCGGCGAAGTCGGCGCTGTGCTCGGCCTGGACGTTGGCGATCAGCTGCTCCGGCGTGATGCCTTCCTTTTCCGCGCGCAGCATGATGGCCGAACCGTGGGCGTCGTCGGCGCAGACATAGATGCACTGGTTGCCGCGCAGCTTCTGGAAGCGCACCCACATGTCCGTCTGGATGTACTCCAGCATATGGCCAAGGTGGATCGATCCATTGGCATAGGGCAGGGCGCTGGTGACGAGAATCTGACGTGGCTCGGACATGGTGGCTCGGCTACTTATCTGGCTACGGGGTAAAAATGAGGGTGATCGGCCACTATAAAGGGCTGGCGAATTTATTTCACCCCAAGGACGCATCTGCTGACGATTGACGGGTTAGCATAGGCGCCTGTTCCGTATCCAGTTTGCCAATGGGAGCCTCCATGAGTGCCGTTACCCGTGCCGCCGTCGAAGGCGTGCTTCGCCAGTACACCGACCCCTACCTGAACCAGGATCCGGTCAGCGCCGGTTGCGTGCGCGCCATCGACATCCAGGGCGGGCAGGTCAGCGTGCAGTTGCAGCTGGGGTATGCCGCCGGCCTGTTCAAGGGCGGCTGGGCGCAGGTGCTGCAGACCGCCATCGGCAACCTTGATGGCGTCACTTCGGCCAGCGTCAGCATCGACTGCGTGATCGCCACTCACAAGGCCCAGGCCCAGGTGCCGGCGATGGCCAACGTGAAGAACATCGTCGCCGTGGCCTCGGGCAAGGGCGGGGTCGGCAAGTCGACCACCGCCGCCAACCTGGCCTTGGCCCTGGCCCGCGAAGGTGCCAGGGTGGGCATTCTCGATGCCGACATCTATGGCCCGAGCCAGGGGGTGATGTTCGGCATCGCCGAAGGCACCCGCCCGCAGGTGCGCGAGCAGAAGTGGTTCGTGCCGATCAAGGCCCATGGGGTCGAGGTCATGTCCATGGCGTTTCTCACCGACGACAACACGCCGATGGTCTGGCGTGGCCCGATGGTCTCGGGCGCATTGCTGCAACTGGTGACCCAGACCGCCTGGGACGACCTCGACTACTTGGTGATCGATATGCCGCCGGGCACCGGCGACATCCAGCTGACCCTGGCGCAGAAGGTGCCGGTGGCAGGCTCGGTGATCGTCACCACGCCCCAGGACCTGGCGTTGCTGGACGCGAAGAAAGGCGTGGAGATGTTCCGCAAGGTCAACATCCCGGTGCTGGGCGTGGTCGAGAACATGGCGGTGCATATCTGCTCCAACTGCGGCCATGCCGAGCACCTGTTCGGCGAAGGCGGTGGCGAGAAGCTGGCGGCGCAGTACGGTGTCGAGCTGCTGGCCTCGCTGCCGTTGTCGATGCTGATTCGCGAACAGGCCGACAGCGGCAAGCCGACCGCCATCGCCGAGCCGGAAAGCCAGATCGCCATGGTCTACCAGGAGCTGGCGCGGCAGGTGGGGGCGCGGATCGTGCTGCAGGAAGCGGCGGCGCCAGCGATGCCGAGCATTACCATCAGCGAAGACTGACGCGTTACCTGTAGGAGCTGCCTTGTGCCGCGAAAAGGGGGCGAAGCGCCCCCAGAATCTGTGTATCAAGCAGATATTGCCGGGGACGCTATCTGCGGCCCTTTCGCGGCACAAGGCCGCTCCTACAGGGAAATGCGCAAATCCAGCCTCTGTTTTGTTCAGGCACAAAAAAACCCGCCAATGGCGGGTTTTTTTTGAAAGCGAGGAAGCGAGATCGACTTAGGCGATCTGAACTTCTTCAGCCTGCATGCCTTTCTGGCCGCGGGTAGCGACGAAAGTAACAGCCTGGCCTTCTTTCAGGGTTTTGAAGCCGTCAGCTTGGATGGCTTTGAAGTGCACGAACAGGTCGTCGCCCGACTGAGGGGTGATGAAGCCGTAGCCCTTCTCATCGTTGAACCACTTGACAACACCGGATTGACGGTTGGACATTTTTCTGTCTCCTTGGACAAAGTTGATAACGGTCAGGAAACACCCTGACCGGGACTGAGCGCAAAGAGAGCAGAAAATTCAGCGATGGGCCGATCAGGATCGTGCATCAAACTAGAGATTCTCGGTGTCACGTGCAGCACAGTGGCGCCACCTTAACCCACTTTCCACAACCTGCCAATGGCCAAGAAGCGCTTTGATGAAATTCGGATCGACGGCCGGTGCAGGCCCCGTCCGGCGCGGGATAGGGCGAGGAAACTTTAACCCGGGCGCCGGGACCGGTAAGATGCACCTCTCGTTTTTTACCCCGCACTCTTCAGGACACCCCGCCATGAGCATCAAATCGGACAAGTGGATTCGCCGCATGGCGCAGGAACACGGCATGATCGAACCGTTCGTCGAGCGCCAGGTGCGCGGCGAGCAGGACAGCCGGGTCATTTCCTTCGGTGTCTCCAGCTACGGCTACGACGTGCGCTGTGCCGACGAATTCAAGGTTTTCACCAACATCAACTCGGCCACCGTCGATCCGAAGAACTTCGATGCCGGCAGCTTCGTCGACATCAAGAGTGACGTGTGCATCATCCCGCCGAACTCCTTCGCCCTGGCCCGCACCGTCGAGTACTTCCGCATCCCACGTGACGTGCTGACCATCTGCCTGGGCAAGAGCACCTATGCCCGTTGCGGCATCATCGTCAATGTCACGCCGCTCGAGCCCGAGTGGGAAGGCCATGTGACCCTGGAGTTCTCCAACACCACGACGCTGCCGGCGAAGATCTACGCCAACGAAGGCGTGGCACAGATGCTGTTCCTGCAGTCCGACGAGGCATGTGAAGTCTCGTACAAGGATCGTGGCGGCAAGTACCAGGGCCAGCGCGGCGTTACCCTGCCACGCACCTGAGCCGACAAAGCGCGGGAATTGTTTCCGCGCCCGGCACTCCAACGAGAATACAGTTTCGGCGCGCATGCCGTGCGCCGGGCCTCGTCAGGAGCCGCCGATGAAACTCGACCCCTCAATCAGTGCCAAGCTGGCCGTCCTGCAGCCGAACCAGATCGGATTGCTGGCCTGGTCGCTGATGGCCCACCCGCCGATCCACACACCGCTGCCGATGCAGGCCGGTGGCGTGCCGCACCAGCCCGATCCCGATACGCCGCAACCGCCGGAACCTGGCGAGCACCCGCCGATGGAGCCGGGCGAGCCGACCCTGCCCGATGAGCCGCCTCCAGCCCCGGTGGCCTGATTTTTCTCAGTTGCCCAGCAGGTAGCCGCTGCGACAGACCTGCTCGCCGGCCACATGGGCAACCACCATGCCCGCCGTGGCCATGCGCCGGATGCTGCGCGCATAGAGCAGCCCGGCCTGGGTATTGCGCAGGGGCGTGACCCGGTCGTTGAGCGGGTCGATGACCTCAGCGATCAGCTCACCGGCTTGCAGGTACTGGCCGGGCGCGGCGTGGAACACCAGCAGCCCGCCGAGCGGCGTCATGACCGGCTCAACCGCCGCCAGCGGCGTTGCCGGGTGAACCAATGCGGGCAACGGCGCCGGCTGGCCCTCGATGACCCCGGCATGGGTAAGGAAGTCGAGGATCGCCTGGCAGTCCCGGGTCGCCAGCGGGTGGCTGACATCGGCCTGGCCGCGCAGCTCGATGGTCACCGAGAAACTGCCCTGGGGGATCGGGAAGCGTTTGCCGAAGCGCTGCTGCAGCTGCCACCACACCAGGCTGAAACACTCATCGAACGACTGTCCGCCCGAATCGGTGGCCAGCAGGCTGGCCTGCACGCCCAGGTAACGGGCCAGCGGCTCGACCTGGGGCCAGGCCTCCGGCGTGGTGTACAGGTGCTCGACGGCCTCGAAGTCGCAATGCAGGTCGAGCACCATGTCGGCGTCGCAGGCCAGGCGTTGCAGGGTCAGGCGCTGCGACTGCAGCGGCGTGTGCGCGGGGTGGGCATCCAGGCCCCGGCGCAGGTATTCGCGTATCAGCGCCAGATTGTGCGCCGGATCCTGGGTGAGGTGCCCCTCGATCTGGTCGCCAATGCTGTCGGACAGGTCGACGAACCTGCGGTTGAAGTTCTCGCCGCTCTGCAGTTCGAAACGGCCCAGCGGCGCGTCCAGCAGCACCTGCTCCAGGCCCACCGGGTTGGCCACCGGCACCAGGATGATCTCCTTGTGCAACCGGCCCTGCTGCTCCATTTCCCCGAGTCGCTGCTTCAAGTGCCAGGCCACCAGCATGCCCGGCAGCTCGTCGGCGTGCAGCGAGGCCTGGATGTACACCTTGCCGGCGCCACGCGGGCCGAAATGAAAGCTGTGCAGCTGGCGGGCGATACCCGGGACAGGGGAGAGCAGGTCGTGGGTCGAGTGGTGCATGGTGGTCCTGATGTCGTCAGCGTTGTAGGGCGAAGGCTGGGATCAAGGATAGAAGCATAACTTCGGGAGTGGCGCACTATTCAGATCGCGGGACCGAGGAGCACGGTACAGACACGGACTACCTGAAATGAAGAAATGCTGAACCTTCAGGTGTTGTTTACTGGGGCTTCATCGTAATGCGCAACAAATATGTTGTCCGCGATTGGCCACGCAACGAGGTGACTAAATGAATTTCGATTATCCGGTGAACGTGCACCGTGATGCAGGCAGTGTCTGGATCAGTTGCCCGGATATTCCCGAGATGGCCAGTGCGGGGGATACGCTCGATGAGGCGCTGTTCGATGCCGTGGATGGCCTGGAATCGGCGCTTTCACTGTACGTGGAGCGGCGGGTCGCCATTCCGTTGCCTACGTCATTGCAATCGGCCGAGGCCGTTGTCAGGTTGCCGGCGCTGACCGCAGCTAAGGCGGCCTTGTGGAACACCATGATCGCCCAGAATGTGACCAAGACTGAAATGGCCCGACGGCTTGGCGTTAACCGACCGCAGGTGGATCGCCTGGTCGACCTGCTGCATCGCTCCAAGATCGAACAGGTCGAGCATGCCTTGCATGTGTTGGGGCAGCGCATCGAACTTGCAGTGGTGGCTGCCTGAGAGGGCTCCGGGAGCTTACCTCCTGGCGAAGCTTCTATTGCGGTCCATCCAGGGCTACCGCGGATGGGCCGCAATAGGACTTATTTGCCAGGCACCAGCGTCAACCGCTGGCTGCCATAGGCACGGGCAAAGTTCTGTGGTTGCAGCGGCAGGCTAGTGAAGCGACCCTTGAACCAGGCATCGAGCCCGTCGCTGTAGTGGCGGCTGACCGGGTTGCCGGACTGGCCGTTGCTGGTCAGTACCTGCAGCGGTTCTGCCTGGCCGAAGTCGACGATCATCCGCGCCGAGGCCGGTAGCTGGGTGTCGAAGTTGCTCCCCCAGGCAAAGGGCGTCAGGGCCAGGGTGCTGAAGTCGCCGCCCGCCGCCAGGGGCGCGCGGTCGAGCTTGTCGCCCAGGCCGTGGTAGGCCGGTGCCGGCCAGCGGTACTGGTGCAGCTTGCCCCATTGCCAGGCGCGGCGATCGGCGCCGAGCTGGGCGGTGCCGGTATCTACTGCGGCGGCCAGGCTGCGGGCGAGGATGGTCGGCTTGTCTTCTTTCTGCGGCGTGCCGCGATCATCCCAGAACGGACTGTCGTCGCGACCCAGCAGGTGATCGACCTGGGCGGAGTAGGACAGCTGGGCATTGCCGACGAAGGCCTGCCAGGCCGGGCTGGATTCCGGGCCCAGCTCGTCGAGGAAGGTCTGCCGGGTGACCGCCTGCAGGAACAGTTCATACAGCGCGGCATCGGCGGACACCTGGCTCAATCGGCCATCGAAGGCCTTGAGCCGGGCCAGGGCGTCGCGGGCCTTGTCGCGCTGCGCGGCGGGCAGGGCATCGATGGCCTGCTTGAGCGGCTGGGCCATGCCGGGGGCGTCGAACATCTGCTTGAGCTTGTCGGCCAGCAGCGTCACCTGGTCGTTCTGCAGCGCCATCAGGCTGCGGCTGTCGTGACGACCGTTGCCGGCCAGCTGGGCCATGCGCTCGGCGCGTTCGGGGTAGTACCAACTGCTCGACAGCTGCATGCCATAGCCCTTGGGCAGGCTGCGCTGGTTGGCGTGACCGATGAAGCCGGCGGGCGGATCCTGGTCGTAGGGGTGCAGCATCGCGTCGGCGTAGCCGTCCCAGTCATAGCGCCCGTCCCAGCCCGGCGAGGGCAGCAGGCCCTGGCCTTCGCGGCGGTTGGGGTAGCGGCCACTGACCTGCCAGCCGATGTGCTGCGGCTCGGCGAACACGAAGTTCAGCGCCGCCGCAGTGACCTCGCGGGTGCTGTCGAAGGCGCGTTCTATGTTCTGCGCACGGGTCAGGTCGAACAGCGCGTCGAGGCTGCGATCTTCCTTGAGCTGCGGCAGGTGCAGGGCCAGGGCCAGGCTGCCATGGCCCGGCAGCAGGGTGCCGTGACGGGTGTCGTACATCACCTCGCGCTGCGGGCGCTGGCCGCGCACGAAGAAGGTTTCGTTGCGTGCGCGGGCCTGCTGCCACTTGCCGTCGGCGAGGTAGCTCAGCTGGCTGCCCTGGCGGCGTACCTGCTCGAGGAACAGGTCCTGGTTGTCGGCCATCACCGCGCTGCTGCTCCAGGCCAGCTTGCCGTTGTAGCCGGCCAGCACGATCGGCAGGCCCGGCAGCGACAGGCCGGCGACCCGATACTTGGTGGTGTGGATCTGCACCGGGCTCAGCGCCCAGGCGGCGCGGCTGTCGCTGGCCAGCAGGCTATTGCCGCTGCGGCTACGCTGGGGCGCCAGGGCCAGGTTGGCCGAGCCGGGGGCGCCCAGCAGGCCGAGATCGGCCAGTTGCTGCCCGGCGGCGGTGAGTGCGCCGAGCCCCGGCAGCTGGCTGGCCAGGTTCACGCCTTTGAGTTTGTCGACCTCGCCTTCGGCCAGTGGCTCGTCGGGGGCGCCGGGCAGCAGCCAGGCGAGCTTGTCGGCACCGACCTTCTGCGCCAGGGTCAGGGCCGACAGTTCCTCCTGCAGGTTCACCGACTGGCTGAAGGCGTAGAGACTGAAGATCAGCGCCGAGTCCTCCGGTTTCCAGTATTCCGGGCGGTAGCCGCTGCGGGCGAGCTCGCCCGGCAGCTTGTCGCGGTAGCGGAACAGGTAGGCGTTGACCCCGCGGGCGTACACCTCGAAGAAGCGCTTCAGGCGCGGCGAGGCGTCGGCATAGAGCTGGCCGGCGCTTTGCTTGAGGTTGGCGGCGCGCATCAGGCGATCCAACTCCAGGGCGTCGGCCCCGGCCAGCTCGGCCAGGCGCCCCTGGGCCAGCAGGCGCATGGCGACCATCTGCTCGATGCGATCCCCGGCATGCAGGTAGCCCAGGCTGAACAGCGCGTCGTGGAAGCTGCTGCTTTCGATCAGCGGCGCACCCATCGCGTTGCGCCGAACCGAGACGTTCTGCGCCAGGCCCTTGAGCGGTTGCACGCCGGTCGTCGGCAGTACGCTGTCCTGGTGACCACCCATCTGGCAGCCGCCGAGCGCGAGCAGGCCAAGCAACGCGGCAGCATTGCCGAGGCGGAGAGGGAAGGGCGGAAGGACGGGGGCGGCCATGACTAGGCTCCTGCAGGGCGTGGCGGGGTTCTGAAAGGCGCTAAGGTAGTGAGCGCGCAGTCGCCGTGCAAGGTGCCGGGAAGCTTTATTTACCAGTGGTAGTGCTGGTACGTGCAGATCGCGGGTCAAGCCCGCTCCCACGACTATTTGCCGGGGAGCGCGCTTGACCCGCAATGGTCTGCGTCGACGTCGATCAGGCGCCGTGGCACTTCTTGAATTTCTTCTCGCTGCCGCACGGGCAAGGGTCGTTGCGGCCGACGTCCTTCAGGGCGTTGCGCACCGGCTCCTGGTGGCCGTGGTTGCAGTGCGGGCCGTGCACATGGCCATGGTCGTGGTCGTGGTGATGGTCGTGACCGTGGTTGCAGTCGGGGCCATGGACATGGGGTTGCTGGGTCATTGCGGGGTTACTCCGGTTGTAGATCGCCGGGGATTATCTCACCCCTTTGCGACAAGTGCAGGTCCCGATGGACGATCAGCCCGGTGGCCAGCTCGCCGCGCAGCTGGTATTGCAGTGGCTGGCCGCTCTTGAGCAGCTTCGCCAGGGGCTTGAGGTGCTGCCAGAGGTTGGTACGCACGGTGATCTTGAAGGTGCGCCGGGCCTGGCCGCCGACGCTACGCCACAGGCTTGCCTCGTCCTCGGCCAGGAGCAGGTCGCCCAGGCGCACCGAGTAGGCCAGGTGGCGGATGAACAGGCGGTCGTCGTTGGGGTTGTCGACCTGCAGGTGCAGGACAAACTCCTGCTGATGCAGGCGCATCTTCACAGGCTCCACCTCAAGCAGGTGCAGCTGTGGCTCGCGCCAGGTGTCGCTGCCCCAGCTGGCGCAGCCCGCCAGCCAGCCCAGCAGCAGGCCAAGTGTGAGCAGGCGGGCCAGGGGGCGCATGTTCAACTACCGAGGTAACTGGCGCAGCATTTCTTGAACTTCTGCCCGCTGGCGCAGGGGCAGGGATCGTTGCGACCGGCCTTGAGCGCCACGGTCGGGTCGATGAAGTACCAGCGTCCGGCATGCTGGACGAATGCCGAGCGCTCGCGGTGCCGGTGGTCGCCTTCCAGGTCGTGCCAGCGCGCGGTGAAGGTGACGAAGGCGTGTTCGGGTTGCCCGCCCAGTACCTCGGCGCTTTCCACCTCCAGCCCCAGCCAGGTGCTCTGCGCGCTCCACGCCGACATGGCCGTGCGATCAAGGTCGGCCTGCTGGGCCGGCAGGGTGGTGTCGACCAGGTAGTCCACCAGGCCCAGCACGTAAGCGCTGTAGCGCGAACGCATCAGGGCCTGGGCGTCCGGCGCCGGGGTGCCGCTGTGATAATGCCCGCAGCAGGCGTCGAGCAGGTTGCCGCTGCCGCAGGGGCAGATCGAGACACTCATCCAGTCACCACCAGTACTTGCCGAAGTTTTCAGGGTTGGCCCAGAACTTCGCATTGAGCCAGTCCGGGACCTGCTTGTAGTCATGCAGATCATAGGTGAACAGGCTCAACACCTGTTCGTCGCGCTGGAATTTCTCGCTGGCCGAGAGCGCCAGCGAATAGAAGTCGGTGTCCTGCCAGCCGCAGGCGTTCAGGTCCGCCAGCACCGCGACACGGCTCGCATTGAGGTTGCGGATGCCGCCCAGCAGCTCCAGGCCGGTGCGCTTGGGCAGGTGCTCCAGGCAGTCGACCAGTACCGCCAGATCGAAGCGTCGGGATGCTTGTTCGGCGGGAAGCGGGCCGGGTGCGGCGACCTCGATCCGGGTCTCGGGATGGGCGGCGCTGAAGGCCTCCAGGGCCGGGAAGCGGCTGCCCACCAGCAGCAGGTGGCGCGGGGTGAAGCGATCAAGCAGGGCGGCCAGGGCCTGCTGCGGCGTGCGTTGTGAGAAAACCTCGGTCATTGCCATTCCTCGTTCAGGTCGCTCAAGACTAGCGGTCCTGGGCGATCGGGCAAAGAGGCGCGTCGCCACGTCGTGGCTTATTGCTGGCAGAGCGGTAATCGCCGGTCTTTACTCCCAGAGCATCGGTAATGCACCGATTCCCCCTAGGAGAAGCAACAAGATGAGCATAGTACGCACAGCGATACCCCTGGTTCTGCTCACCAGTGTGTTGACTGGTTGTGCAGGTTTGCAAAAAACCGACTGGCCGAAGTGTGCTGCCGTCGGGGGCGTGGGCGGCGCGGCCCTGGGCGCGATCGAAAGCTCCAGTTGGGCCGGCTGGGGCGCGTTGCTCGGTGGCGGCCTGGCGGCTGGCTATTGCTGGGCCCACGGCGATGGCGACGAGGACGGCGATGGCGTGCCGGACAGCCGCGACAAGTGCCCTGGCACCCCGCGAGGCGTGCAGGTCGATGCCAACGGTTGCCCGCCTGAGCCGGCGCCGGTGGTCGAGGAAGTGGTGGTGCAGAAGGAAGAAGTCATCGTCATCCGTGACGTGCGTTTCGAGTTCGACTCGGCGCGCCTGACCGCCACTGACAAGGAGCGCTTGAACACCATCGCGACACGCCTCAAGCAGGAAGCCCCGGGCGCCCGCCTGAGCGTTTCCGGCCACACTGACAGTGTCGGTTCCGACAGCTACAACCAGAAGCTGTCCGAGCGTCGTGCCCAGTCCGTGACCAACTACCTGGTCGAAAGCGGTGTACCGCGTGCGAGCTTTGTCTCGGTGGTGGGCGCTGGCGAGACTCAGCCTGTGGCCGATAACGCCACCGCCGACGGCCGTGCCATGAACCGCCGCACCGAGATCAAGATCCAGCGTTGAGTGCCGTGCGCCCGCGCCTTGAGAAGTGGCGCGGGCGCGTCTTTACTCCTGTGTGACCGGTAGCGGCCGGTGACACAGGAGCAATCACCATGCGTGTTTTGTCGAAAGCGGCACTGCCGTTGCTGGTGGCCACAAGCCTGCTTACAGGCTGCGCCACCCACAGCGATGGCAGCGCGCCCCTCAATCAAAGGACCTGGCCCATCTGCAGCCTGCTTGGCGGACTGGTCGGCGGCGGCCTGGGCGCCATCGAGAGTTCCACCTGGGCGGCTGGTGCCGGTGTTGCCGGTGCGATTGCCGGTGGCCTGATCTGCTATGCCCAGGATGGCGACGAGGATGGCGATGGCGTATTCGACCGCCGCGACCGCTGCCCGGATACTCCGGCAGGCACCCAGGTCAATCACATGGGCTGCCCGTTGCCGCAGTATCCGGCATCGGCGCCACCACCTGAGCCGGCGGCAACCCCGGAGGTGATCACCCTCGATGACCAGGGCCAGGTGCTGTTCGCCTTCGACTCCGCCGAGCTGACCCAGGGCGCCCAGCAGCGCCTGCAAGGTTTGTTGCCCAAGCTCAACGAGCCCGGCGTGGCCAGTGTCAAGGTTCTCGGATTCACCGACAGCGTGGGTTCGGACGCCTACAACCAGCGCTTGTCCGAGCGCCGCGCCAGCGGTGTTGCCGAGTACCTGATCAGCCAGGGGCTGGCGCCGAACAAGGTGACCAGCCAGGGTCGCGGAGAGAGCGAGCCGGTGGCCGACAACGACACCGACGAGGGCCGCTCGCGCAACCGTCGGGTGGAACTGCACCTGAACTGACCCCTCTGGCGCATACCTCGGCAGTAGGGTTACTGTTGTTGGCGCGGTCCGCTCGAACGGGCCGCGCCGACATAACAACAATCGGGGGCCGGACATGAAGTTCATCCTGGGCCTGGGCAAGGCTCTGACGGTGGCGTTCTGGGGCGTGGTGCTGTTCAACCTGTTCATGCCGCAGCCGTTGCCGCTCAATCTGCTGATCAATGCCGCGGGTATCGTCCTGCTGTCGCTGCATGCGCTGGAGGTGCTGTTCTTCAATGGCAGCCTGCGCGGGCGCAGCCATCGCTGGTTCGACCGCCTGCAGATCCTGCTGACCGGTATCTTCCATGTCATGTCCATCCCCCGTCCGCAGGAGGCGTCGAGCCATGCGTAAATTGATGTTGCTGGCCGCACTGGCCAGCCCCCTGGTCCAGGCCGAAAGCCTGGAGGTCGCCGCCCATTCGATGCTGCGTCTGCCCAACAAGGCGGCCAGCGTGCACCTGGAGCAGTTGCGGGTGGCCGACTCGGCGACGTTGCTGCTGCCGGCCACGCTTACCGAACTGAAGATCGACCGGCTCGAGCTGGGGCGTGATGCGCGGATCGCCATTGCGCCGGCCGAGCGGGACCTGAGTATCGAGGCTTTGAGTGCCTACCTGGGCGAAGGCAGCGAGTTCAGCGCGCCCGGGGCGCCCGGGACCTATGAACGTGCCGCGCGGCCGGGGCGTAACCTGGATCTGCGGTTGCAGGCGCTGGAGGCGGATCGGCTGTCGATCGATGCCCGGGGTGGGGCTGGGGCGCCTGGGTATGTCGGGCTCGATGGGGCCAATGGCAAGCCCGGGGGGTGTACCTGGGGGCAGGCCAGCCGGGGGGCCAATGGTGATGATGGTGGCAATGGGCACGATGGTGCTGCCGGTGGGCGGGTTCGTCTGGCGGTGCCTGAAGGGTTTGCGCAGGAGCGGATTGTGGTGCGGCTTGATGGTGGGGCGCCGGGGAAGGCGGGGGCTGCTGGGAAGGCTGGTTTGGGTGGGGCCAGTAAGGGGTGTCTGGTTTATCGGACTGATGCTGGGGGGAATGGGCGGCCTGGGCAGGCCGGGCAGCCTGGGTTGGCTGGGGGCTCGGGGGAGTTGATTCTTCAGCGGCTTTGAGTTTTCTGGGTTAGTGTTGTTTGGTTGTTTGGTTGTTTTGGTTGGTGTTGAGAGTTGTATGTGCATTCATTTGCGATGTTGACGCTTATTCACCTTTCCGCCCTTACGGCGGGTAACTTTTTGAAGGATCAAAAAGTCACCAAAAAATCCTCGCTCCATTCATCCGGCCCTACGCTTCGCTCCGGGTTCCCTCACTCCGGCCTTGCTCCCGGGAGGACCGCGCTGCAGGGCCCATCCTGGGCCCCAGCGCTTGACGGGCATCCATGCCCGTCACCTCCCTTCGCAAGGCCTGCGTTCGGCCTCCTGAAGTCGCGAAGTTACGGGCGGCGCCTGAACTAGCGCAGCTGTCGCTAGTTGAAATTTAATTAATCTCTCGATCGCATCGCGGGGCAAGCCCGCTCCTACACGACAGTCGCCGTTATATATAACCCTGTAGGAGCGGGCTTGCCCCGCGAATGGGCCGGAACAGCCAATATATAAATAACTGTAAAACAAATAACTTCGCATCTCTTGCTCTTGCTCTTGCTTCTAAACGCGGAATAGTCCAGGCGCCGCCAATTGCGACTTCAGGAGGCCGAGCGGAGTTCTTGCGAAGGGAGGTGACGGCCATGGATGGCCGTCAAGCGCTGCGCCCCAGGATGGGGCGTTCAGCGCGGTCCTCCCGGGAGCAAACAATGGCGTGAGGGAATCCCGCCACGAGCGGGACGGATGAACGGAGCGGAACGGTTTTGCCTACTTTTCCCTAGAGATAAGTAGGTCGCCGTAAAGGCGAAAAGGTGACTAAATGTCGACATCACCTACGAATGCGCATACAAAAACCAAAACAATCACCAAGGAACCCGAACCCCTCAAACCCAAACCCGCGAACTAGCCACCCCCACCACCAAAACCCCAATCAACAAATTAACCCCCACCAACCGCCGAATCCGCCCCAGCACCCCAGCCCCCGAAGCCCAATCCCCAGCCTCCACCGCCGCCCGCAGTTCAGGCAACAACAAAGACTGAACCCGCATGAACAACGCAAACATGACAATCCCCCCGCCAATCATCACCTGCACGTAACGAGGCGCGGTCTCGAACCCGGCAAACCGCAGGTGAATCATCCCGACCCCGCTGACAGCCAACACCGCCACCGCCAGCCAGACCCATCTGAAGAACCGCTGGAAAACCTCCACCCACAACCGCAGCCGCGCAGGCCCCTCCAGCGCGACAACCGTTGCCGGCCGCAGCACCAGCCAGGCGAAGAACATCCCCCCGACCCAGACGAGGGCAGCCAGGACATGCAAGGTGTAGGGCAGGGCAAAGGCAAGCATCCGGATCTCCATGCGGCACAAAGGGCAATAGCGGGGTATGATAGCCGGCCCATGCGAAACACTGAAAATATATCCAGCCCTCCGGGCGCCTGCAGACCATGATCAGCAACGAACTCAAAGCCACCATCCAGGGCGCCTACTCGCGTTTCCTCGAAGCCAAAAGCCTCAAGCCACGCTACGGTCAGCGCCTGATGATCGCCGAAGTGGCCAAGGTGCTCGGCGACATCGCCTGCGACGACGACGGCCGCCGTGCCGGTGAGCCCGCCGTGGTGGCCGTCGAGGCCGGCACCGGCACCGGCAAGACCGTCGCCTACAGCCTGGCCGCAATCCCCGCCGCCAAGGCCGCCGGCAAGCGCCTGGTGATCGCCACCGCGACCGTGGCCCTGCAGGAGCAGATCGTCTTCAAGGACCTGCCCGACCTGATGCGCAACAGCGGGCTGAACTTCAGCTTCGCCCTGGCCAAGGGGCGCGGGCGCTACCTGTGCCTGTCCAAGCTCGACGTCCTGCTGCAGGAAGGCCATGCCCAGTCGGCCACCGCCCAGCTGTTCGAGGAGGAAGGCTTTCGCATCGAGGTCGACGAGCGCAGCCAGAAGCTGTTCAACAGCATGATCGAGAAGCTCGCCGGCAACCGCTGGGACGGTGACCGCGACAGCTGGTCGGAGGCTGTCGAAGACCAGGACTGGGCTCGCCTGACCACCGACCATGGCCAGTGCACCGGCCGACATTGCCCGAACTTCCAGCAGTGCGTGTTCTACAAGGCCCGTGAAGGCATGGGCAAGGTCGACGTGATCGTCACCAACCACGACATGGTCCTGGCCGACCTGGCCCTGGGCGGTGGCGCCGTGCTGCCCGATCCGCGCGACACCATGTACGTGTTCGATGAAGGCCACCACCTGCCCGACAAGGCCATCGGCCACTTCGCCCATTATTCGCGCCTGCGCTCCACCGCCGACTGGCTGGAGCAGACCGCCAAGAACCTGACCAAGCTGCTGGCCCAGCATCCGTTGCCGGGCGACCTTGGCAAGTACATCGAGCAGGTTCCGGAGCTGGCGCGTGAGGTCCGCACCCAGCAGCAGTTCATGTTCACCCTCTGTGAGCAGGTGGCGGATTTCCGCGCCGGCGAGGACATGGAAGGCCGCGACCGCCCGCGCTACCGTTTCGAAGGTGGCGTGGTGCCGGAGCAGATCCGCGAAGTCGGCATCGAGCTCAAGAAAGGCTTCGCCCGCCTCAACGACTTGTTCACCCGCCTGGCCGACCTGCTCAAGGAAGGCATGGACGGCGAGAACAACATCGGGATTGCCAGCCACCAGGCCGAGGAGTGGTACCCGCTGTTCGGCAGCCTGGTGACCCGCGCCCAGGGTAACTGGGAACTGTGGACCGCCTTCACCGCCGAAGACCCGGAAGACAATCCGCCCATGGCCCGCTGGCTGACCTTGGCCGAAAGCGGCGCGCTGTTCGACATCGAGGTCAATGCAAGCCCCATCCTGGCCGCCGAGATGCTGCGCAAGAGCCTGTGGAACGTCGCTTATGGCGCCCTGGTGACTTCGGCGACGCTCACTGCCCTGGGCAAATTCGACCGTTTCCGCATGCGTTCGGGCCTGCCCCGCGACGCGGTGCAGTGCGTGGTGCCCAGTCCGTTCGTGCATGGCGACGCCGGCCTGCTGCGGGTGCCGGACCTGGGCGCCGACCCGCGGGACGCAACGGCCCATACAGCGGCGATCATCCGCGAGCTGCCGGGCATCGTCGAGGACGCGCGTGGCGCACTGGTGCTGTTCTCCTCGCGCAAGCAGATGCAGGACGTGTTCGATGGCCTGGACCGCGACTGGCGCAAGCTGGTGCTGATCCAGGGCAACCTGTCCAAGCAGGAGACCCTGAACAAGCACAAGGCGCGGGTCGACGACGGCCAGCACAGCGTGCTGTTCGGCCTGGCCAGTTTCGCCGAGGGTGTCGACCTGCCGGGTGCCTACTGCGAGCACGTGGTGATCGCCAAGATCCCCTTCGCCGTGCCGGATGATCCGGTCGAGGCCGCGTTGGCCGAGTGGATCGAGGCCCGTGGCGGCAACCCGTTCATGGAAATCGCCGTACCCGACGCCTCGCTGCGCCTGATCCAGGCCTGCGGACGGCTGCTGCGCACCGAGCAGGACCGAGGCGTCATCACCTTGCTCGACCGCCGTCTGGTCACGCAGCGCTACGGCAAGGCTATCCTCAATGCGCTGCCACCGTTCCGACGGGAAATCGGCTGAGCGTCGGAGCAAGACGCACATCCCGTTGTCCATTACTCGATTGTGAGCCCATGACGGGCTCCGAAGGAGAGTCACCGCCCTATGATCCGCCGCACCCTGCCTGTCGTGTTCTCCCTGTTGTTCAGTGCGCCCTTGCTGGCCGGGCAACAGACGCTGTTCAGTTTCGTGCGCCCGGCCTCGGTGGTGAATGTCGTCACCCAGGACGCCAGCCTGCCGCAGTACAACGCGGAACAGACAGCCGAAGGCGAAGTGTTGCGGCGGGTGGTGTTCAACCCGGTGGCGCAGCCGACCCTGCGCCTCGCACCGCAAGGCGGAGCGTGGGACTGGAGCACCGGCCAGGCACTGACCCTGCGCCTGCAGAGCGGGATGGACTGGGCGCTGACCGTCGATGTGACGGTGCAAAGCAGCGACGGGCGCACCCTCACCAGCCGTATCGATCTGCCGGCTGGGCCCGCACAGACCGTGATGATTCCGCTCAAGGCCAGTTCACCATTGAGCCGGGGCATGCGCGCCGGGCCTCCGATGCCCTGGACTTTCGAAGGACAGCGCCTGCTGCTCACCAGCAGCGAAGGTGCGGTGGACCTGGCGCAGGTCACTTCGGTCAGCCTGAGCATTCCCGGCCCCAAGGTGGCCCAGAGCCTGCTGATCGAGAAGGTCGGCCTGCAGGATGACGACCAGGCGTTCAAGGCTGCCTACAGCGAATTGATCGATGCCTATGGGCAATCGACCCGTGGCCGCTGGCCGGAGAAGATCGTCGGTGATGAGCAGCTCAAGGCCGCCGACAACCGCGAACAGGCATTGCTCAAAGCCTGGTTGGCTGAGCGCGAAAAACTCAAGCTGGACACCTATGGCGGTCTGCTCGCGGGGCCGGCCTTCGAAGCCAAGGGCTTCTTCCGCACCGAGAAACGCGACGGGCGTTGGTACCTGGTGACGCCGGACGGGCATCCGTTCTATTCGCTCGGCGTCAATGCCGTTGCCGCCGATGGTGGGCGCACCTATGTTGCCGGTCGCGAAGGCATGTTCAAGGGTTTGCCGGGCGAAGGCGATGCGTTGACTGCCTTCTACGGCGAAGGCAACAACGACGACGGCAATGCCTCGTCCCAAGGCCGGGGATTCAAGCAAGGGCGCTGGTTCGATTTCTATGCGGCCAACCTGCAGCGCACGTACGGCAAGCCTTGCCCGCAGGATGGCACGGCCTGCCCGGCGCCGGCCCTGGACGAACTGCGCTGGCAGGCCCACACCCTGGATCGCCTGCAGGCCTGGGGCTTCAACACACTCGGCAACTGGAGCGACCCGGCGCTCGCTCAAGCCAGGCGCCTGCCGTTCACCTTGCCGCTGTCGATCGTTGGTGACTACGCCAGCATCAGCACCGGCATGGATTGGTGGGGTCGCATGCCCGACCCTTTCGACCCGCGCTTCGCCATGGCCACTGAGCGCGCCGTGGCCATCGCCGCCCGGGATCACCGCGACGACCCCTGGCTGATCGGTTACTTCGCCGACAACGAACTGGCCTGGGCCGCCCCCGGCGACGACCCCAAGGCACGCTACGGCCTGGCCTATGGCACCTTGCGCCTGACCACCGATGTGCCGGCCAAGCGTGCCTTCCTCAAGCAGTTGCGCGACAAATACCGCAACCAGCAAGGGTTGTCGAAGGCCTGGGGGATCGAGCTGGCCGCCTGGGAGTTGATGGAAGACCCAGGGTTCGAGGCGCCATTGCCCAATCCGGAGCACCCGGAAATCGAGCGCGACTACCAGTATTTCCAGCAGGTGTTTGCCGAAACCTATTTCAAGACCATTTCCGATGCCCTGAAATGGCATGCGCCCAACCATCTGCTGCTGGGCGGGCGCTATGCGGTCAGCACGCCCGAGGCGGTGAAGGCCTGCGCCAGGTTCTGCGATGTGCTGAGCTTCAACTTCTATACCTTGAAGCCAGATGACGGCTATGACTTCGCCCGTTTGGCCGAGCTGGACAAGCCGGTGCTGGTCTCGGAGTTCCAGTTCGGCTCCCGCGATCGCGGTCCGTTCTGGCCCGGCCCGCTTGAAGTGGCCCGCGAGGAGGATCGGGGCCCGGCCTATGCCAACTTCCTCAAGGCCGCCATGGCCCAACCGATGATCGTCGGCGCGCACTGGTTCCAGTATCTCGACCAACCGGCCAGCGGCAGGCTGCTGGATGGCGAAAACGGCCACCTGGGCCTGGTGGCCATTACCGACGTGAGCTACCCGGGCTTCGTCGAAACCGTGCGCCGGAGCAACCTGCAGATCCTCACGCAGCTACGCACCGAACTGGACAAGCCCGCCCCCAAAAAATGAGCGCTGTCCCTGGGAGCGCTTTCGTGGGAGCGGGCTTGCCCCGCGATAGCGTTCCATCAGGGAACAAGGACGCCCCTGACAACCACCCAGCCATATCCAGTTTGCAAATCGCCCAACTACTGAAACAATGCACCCCTTTGCAAGCCAGGTCGTACAGAGAGGTAGTCGGGTGCAGATCCAGGGTCACTATGAGCTGAAGTTCGAGGCGGTGCGCGATGCCTTCGCCGCGTTGTTCGAGGATCCCCAGGAACGTGGTGCCGCATTGTGCATCCAGGTTGGCGGCGAGACCGTGGTCGACCTGTGGGCCGGCAGCGCCGACAAGGACGGCCGCGAGGCCTGGCACAGCGATACCATCGCCAACCTGTTCTCCTGCACCAAGACCTTCACCGCCGTCACCGCCCTGCAACTGGTGGGCGAGGGCAAGCTGGCCCTCGATGCGCCGGTGGCACGCTACTGGCCGGAGTTCGCCCAGGCCGGCAAGGAGCAGGTCACCCTGCGCCAGCTGCTCAGCCATCGCGCCGGCCTGCCGGCCATCCGTGAGCTGCTGCCAGCCGAGGCGCTGTACGACTGGCAGACCATGGTCGATGCCCTGGCCGCCGAAGCGCCCTGGTGGACGCCCGGCAGCGAACACGGTTATGCGGCGATCACCTATGGCTGGCTGATCGGTGAGCTGATCCGCCGCGCCGACGGTCGCGGCCCCGGCGACTCGATCGTGGCCCGAACCGCCCGGCCATTGGGGCTGGATTTCCATGTTGGCCTGGCGGACGACGAATTCCACCGCGTGGCGCATATCGCCCGCGGCAAGGGTAACCCCGGCGATGCCGCGGCCCAGCGCCTGCTGCAGGTCACCCTGCGCGAACCCGAGGCCCTGTCCACCCGGGCCTTCACCAACCCGCCGGCGATCCTCACCAGCACCAACAAGCCCGAATGGCGGCGCATGCAGCAGCCGGCGGCCAATGGCCACGGCAACGCCCGCAGCCTGGCGGGCTTCTATGCCGGCCTGCTCGACGGCAGCCTGCTGGAGTCCGAACTGCTTGACGAACTCACCCGCGAGCACAGCCTCGGCCAGGACCGCACCCTGTTGACCCAGACCCGCTTCGGCCTGGGCTGCATGCTCGACCAGCCGGAGCTGGCCAACGCCACCTTCGGCCTTGGCGCACGGGCGTTCGGCCATCCCGGTGCGGGCGGCTCGGTCGGTTTTGCCGATCCCGAACACGACGTGGCCTTTGGCTTCGTCACCAATACCCTGGGCCCCTACGTGCTGATGGACCCGCGCGCCCAACGCCTGGTGCGGGTCCTTGGCAGTTGCCTTTGATCGGGTAACGCGGGTATTGCCCGGACCCTTTGACTATCCTCAATGCCAACGCCTGACGCGTATGGGCAAAATTTCTTTCTATTTCATGGTGTATCGCTGATGTCTTCACATAAAACCTTAGCACTCGCCCTGTGCCTGGCCATGACCGGCTGCGCCAGCCATTCCCAGGACGCCGCCAAGGACAGTGGCTTGAACTGGTGGCCCTTCGGCACCGACAAGGTCGCCGACAAGGAAGTGAAGGAGGCCGTCGTCGAAAACGTCGCCAAGGCTGATGCCAAGTCCGAAAGCGCCAGCCGCTGGTGGTGGCCGTTCGGTAGCGATGAGAAAAAGGACAAGGTCGCGGCGGTGCCGAAGATCGACCAGAAGGCCACCCAGGCCTGGCTCGACCAGTACGAGCCGAAGGTCCGCGAGGCGATCAAGGGCAGCAAGTTTGAACTCGAACGCCGTGAAGATGTGCTGGCGGTAACCATTCCGGTGGACAGCTCCTACAACCCGGACCGTCCGAACATGCTGCTGCCGGTCACCCTCGGCCCGATCACCCAGGTGGCCAAGGCCATCGAGACCGACACCAAGACCGCCGTGCTGGTGCTTGGCCACGCCGACAGCAGCGGCGCCACCGCCGCCAACCAGAAGCTCAGCCTCGAGCGCGCTGCTTCGGTGTCGGCGATCTTCCGTCTCAGCGGCCTGCAGCGTGACCGCCTGATGCTCAAGGGCATGGGCTCGGTGATGCCGCGCGCCGCCAACGACAGCGCAGAGGGCCGCGCCCTGAACCGCCGCGTCGAGCTGCTGCTGACCCCGCAGAACACCATGATCGCGCTGCTGGCCAAGTACCAGCAGGCCGCCCCGGCGCCAGCCCCGGCGGCAATGGTCGCCACCCAGGACGCCAAGGCCCCGGCGGCTAAACCAGCCGCCAAGGCCGCTGCCAAGCCAGCCGCGAAAAAGCCGGCCGCCAAGGCCAAGGCGCCTGCCAAGGCCAGCACCGCCGCGAAGAAGAAAGCCACTCCGGCCAAGCCCGCCGCGAAGAAGGCCGCCACCGACAAGAAAGTCGCCGCCAACAGCCCTGCGAAGACCAACTGATCGTCAAGGAAACGCAGTCATGACCCAATCCCTGGCCGATATGCGCCGCGACTACACCCGTGATGGCCTGGCTGAAGCCCAGGCCCCGGGGGAGCCGTTCGCGCTGTTCCACCACTGGTTCGCCGATGCGCTGAAGACCGAGCAGCTGCCGGTGGAAGCCAACGCCATGACCCTGGCGACCGTCGACGCCGATGGCCGTCCGCATTGCCGGGTGCTGTTGCTCAAGGCCCTCGATGCCCGAGGGTTCACGTTCTTCACCAACTATGAAAGCGCCAAGGGCCAGCACATCGCGGCGAACCCGTTCGCGGCCATGACTTTCTTCTGGCCGGCGCTGGAGCGTCAGGTGCGGATCGAAGGGCGGGTGGAAAAGGTCACGGCCAAGGAGTCGGATGACTACTACCAGGTACGTCCTTTAGGCAGCCGCCTGGGCGCCTGGGCGTCGCCGCAGAGCCGGGTGATTGCCGACCGCGAGGAACTGGAAGGGCTGGTCAAGGCCACCGAGGCGCGCTTTTCCGACACCCAACCGCATTGCCCGGAACACTGGGGCGGCTACCGCCTGGTGCCGGAGCGTGTCGAGTTCTGGCAGGGGCGTGCCAGTCGTCTGCACGACCGGCTGAACTTCCGGTTGGTCGATGGCCAGTGGCTGCGCGAGCGTTTGGCACCCTGACATCCAGGGCCGCTGCGCAGCCCATCGCGGCACAAGGCCGCTCCTACAGGGATCGCGTAACCCCTGTAGGAGCGGCCTTGTGCCGCGATGGGCTGCAAAGCAGCCCCAGCATTACCGATACCCCGCCGCCTCCCGCTCCAGCCACGCCGCCAACTCCTTGCGCCGCACCTTCTCCACCCGTGCCCGCTCCAGCAGCTTGAGCATGAAATCCCGCTTCGCCGGATCCTCCCCGGCCAGTGACAGCGCCAGGTCCCGGTCCATCCAGCGACGCATGCGCACATACAGCCACCCGTGAAAATACAGGCCGGCGATCGTCACCACGACGACGATGAAGTAATCCATGGCTATCCTTGGTCGAACGTAAAAGCCCGCCACACAGTCGGCGCAGGCTGTACCTGGGCTGAATGAAAACAATTTTATAACGTTTGCGCCGTGACACTTGTCAAGGCGCGGAGTCTAATGGACACCTGTCTTATGGAGATTGACCCATGCGTAAATCCGCTTTGCTGCTGGCCAGCTTCACCACCGTGTCGCTGCTGCTGGGCGGCTGCCAGTCGTCGCTGACCGGCGACAGCTACTCCCGTGATGAGGCCCGCCGCGTGCAGACCGTGCGCATGGGTACCATCGAATCCCTGCGTCCGGTGAAGATCGAAGGCACCAAGACCCCGATCGGTGGTGGTGCTGGCGCCATCGTCGGTGGCGTCGCCGGCAGCGCCATCGGTGGCGGCCGTGGCAGCGTCGTGGCTGCGGTGATCGGTGCCGTGGCCGGTGGTCTGGCCGGCTCTGCCGCCGAAGAAGGCCTGACCCGCACCCAGGGGGTCGAGATCACCGTGCGTGAAGACGATGGCAGCATGCGCGCCTATGTGCAGCAAGTGCAGCAGAACGAGGTTTTCCGCGTGGGCGAACGTGTGCGCATCATGACCGTCGATGGCACCAGCCGCGTCACTCACTGATTCCGGCTCATATAAAGAAACCCCGAACGGGCCAGGCCTGTTCGGGGTTTTCTTTTACCTGTAGCCGCGATGCGATTACAGGCCGAGCATGTCCCGCGCCACCGCCTCGGCGATACGGATGCCATCCACGCCGGCGGAGAGAATGCCGCCAGCGTAGCCCGCACCTTCGCCGGCCGGGAACAGGCCCTTGAGGTTGAGGCTCTGCAAGCTGGCATCACGGGTGATGCGCAGCGGCGACGAGGTGCGGGTCTCGATGCCGGTCAGCACCGCGTCGTGCAGGTTGTAGCCCTTGATCTGGCGGTCGAAGGCCGGCAGCGCCTCACGGATTGCCTCGATGGCGAAGTCCGGCAGGCTCGGGGCCAGGTCGCCCAGGGTCACGCCCGGCTTGTAGGACGGCTCGACGCTGCCCAGTGCGGTGGACGGACGGCCGGCGACAAAGTCACCCACCAGCTGCGCCGGTGCCTGGTAGTTGCTGCCGCCCATCACGTAGGCATGGGCCTCCAGGCGCTCCTGCAGCTCGATGCCGGCCAGCGGGCCGCCCGGGTAGTCGCGCTCGGGGTCGATACCGACGACGATGCCGGAGTTGGCGTTGCGCTCATTGCGTGAGTATTGGCTCATGCCGTTGGTGACCACGCGCCCCGGTTCGCTGGTGGCGGCGACCACGGTGCCGCCCGGGCACATGCAGAAGCTGTAGACCGAACGGCCGTTCTTGGCGTGGTGCACCAGCTTGTAGTCGGCGGCGCCGAGTTTCGGGTGGCCGGCGTACTTGCCCAGGCGCGCCTTGTCGATCAGCGACTGCGGGTGTTCGATACGGAAACCGACCGAGAACGGCTTGGCCTCCATGAACACGCCCTTGGCGTGGAGCATGCGGAAGGTGTCGCGGGCGCTGTGGCCCAGGGCAAGGACCACATGGCGCGAGTGCAGCTGTTCGCCGCTTTGCAGTACCACGCCTGTGAGCTGCTCGCCGTCCACCAGCAGGTCGGTGACCTTCTGCTCGAAGCGCACCTCACCGCCCAGGGTGATGATTTCCTCGCGCATCTTCTCGACCATGCTGGTCAGGCGGAAGGTGCCGATGTGCGGCTTGTTGATGTAGAGGATTTCGTCCGGGGCACCGGCCTTGACGAACTCTTCCAGCACTTTGCGACCGTGGTGGTTCGGGTCCTTGATCTGGCTGTACAGCTTGCCGTCGGAGAAGGTACCGGCGCCGCCTTCGCCGAACTGCACATTGGACTCGGGATTGAGCACGCTCTTGCGCCATAGGCCCCAGGTGTCCTTGGTGCGCTGGCGCACTTCCTTGCCGCGCTCGAGCACGATCGGCTTGAAGCCCATCTGCGCCAGCAGCAGCCCGGCGAAGATACCGCAGGGGCCGAAGCCGACCACGATCGGGCGCGCAGGCAGGTCGGCGGGGGCCTGGCCGACAAACTTGTAGCTGACGTCCGGGGCCACGCCGATCTTGCCGTCGCCTTCGAAGCGGCGCAGCAGTTCGTCTTCGTTGCTGGTTTCAAGGTCGATGGTGTAGATGAACAGCAGCTCGCTGTTCTTCTTGCGCGCATCGTAGCTGCGCTTGAACAGGGTGAAGCCGAGCAGTTGCTCATCGCTGATGCCCAGGCGCTGGACGATGGCGGCGCGCAATTCGTCGTCGGAGTGGTCCAGGGGCAGCTTCAGTTCGGTGATTCGTAGCATGGCAGGGTCCAGTATCCCGGCCATGGGCGGCCGGCGGCTTTACACAAACCGCCAAGTATAAGCTGTTAGCCGCCCCGACAGGCAGGATAAAAGCGCCTGGTGATCAGAGGTCGCGGGCGCCGCCGTAGTAGGCACAGCCCTGCAGGGTCTTGCCGTCGATGCGCAGTTCGGCCTTGAGGTGGCGGATGGCCCCGGTGGCGCCGTCGACGCAGCGTTGCGGCGCGACCCACAGCTCGACGCGCTGGCCATTGGCCTCGCTGGACAGGCTCAGGCCGCCGCCGGGCATTGCCTCTTCCAGGTAAGGCAGCGCCAGCGGATCCTGGCCGATGCGGTTGAGCACCATGCCCTTGCCGCTGGCCTTGATGTCCCAGTCCGGTTCGTGGCCGCCGGCACGCAGGGTCAGTTGCCTGAAGTTCGGGTCTTCGCAGCCGGAATATTCGGAGGTTTCGAGGCGGTACAGGCGGGTCACGTCAAGCTGGCCGTCGCTGCCGGCCTGCTTGCTGCCGGTCATGCGCGCGCGGACGTCGGCAAACAGCTTGTCACCGGCGTCGTCGGCCAGGTTGGCGGCTTCCTGCAGGATGCCGGTGGCGGCGGCGTCGTTGACGATGAAGCGGCGGCTTTCGCTGCAGGGCTTGAACAGCAGATGACCGCCGGCCGCGCTCAGTTCGCCTTGCATGCGGGTGGTGCCCAGGTTCGGGTCTACCGGTTTTTCGGCCAGCATCTGGCAGCCGGTGAACAGCGGCAGCAAGGCGGTGAGCAGCAGGGAAGGGGTGAGGCGCATGGGGCGGGCTCCGGGAGACTTTGCAGAATAACGGGCCACGGTACCGAGGCTGGGCGCTGATCACAAGTGGACCGTGTGTCGGCCCTTTCGCGGGTAAACCCGCTCCCACAGGTTCATCACCACCCTTGTATGCAGTGATGTACCTGTGGGAGCGGGCTTGCCCGCGAAGAGGCCGGCATAGGCGATATATTCCTGGCAGGCAGAAAAAAGGGCCTTGCGAAGGCCCTTTGATCATTCAACCCCCCAGATATGCGTCGCGCACCTTCGGATCGGTCAGCAACGCTTCACCGGTACCCTGCATCACCACCTTGCCGTTCTCCAGCACATATGCCCGGTCGGCGACCTTCAGCGCTTGGTTGGCATTCTGCTCCACCAGGAACACGGTCACGCCATCGCGGCGCAGCTGTTCGATGATGTCGAAGATCTGCTGGATGATGATCGGCGCCAGGCCCAGGGACGGCTCGTCGAGCAGCAGCAGCTTGGGCTTGCTCATCAGCGCCCGGCCGATGGCCAGCATCTGCTGCTCGCCGCCGGACATGGTGCCGCCGCGCTGGATGTAGCGCTCCTTAAGGCGCGGGAACAACTGCAGGACCTTGTCCAGTTGCTCCTGGTAGTCGCCCTTGTTGGTGAAGAAACCGCCCATGGCCAGGTTCTCCTCGACGGTCAGGCGCGAGAACACGCGGCGGCCTTCCGGCACCACCGCGATGCTCTTGCGCATGATGTGCGAGGACGGCTGGCCGACCAGTTCCTCGCCCAGGTACTTGATGCTGCCGCTGCTCGCCTGGGGCGAGCCGCAGAGGGTCATCAGCAGGGTCGACTTGCCGGCGCCGTTGGCACCGATCAGGGTGACAATCTCGCCCTGGTTGATCTCCACGTTGACGCTGTGCAGCGCCTGGATCTTGCCGTAGAAGGTGGAAACGTTCTCGAACTTCAGCATTTACGCCTCCCCCAGGTAGGCCTTGATCACATCAGGGTTGCCGCGAATCTCTTCCGGCGTGCCATCGGCCAGGGGCGTGCCCTGGTTGATCACCACGATGTGGTCGGAAATGCTCATCACCAGCTTCATGTCGTGCTCGATCAGCAGCACGGTCACGTTGTGGGATTCGCGCAGGTAGGCGATGAGGGCCTTGAGGTCCTCGGTCTCCTTGGGGTTGAGGCCGGCGGCCGGTTCGTCGAGCATGATGATCCGCGGTTGGGTCATCATGCAGCGGGCGATTTCCAGGCGCCGTTGCTGGCCGTAGGCGAGGGTGCCGGCGGTACGGTTGGCGAACTCGGTCAGGTTGACCTTCTCCAGCCAGTACTGCGCGCGCTCCATGGCCTCCTTCTCGCTGCGGCGGAAGCTCGGGGTCTTGAACAGGCCGGCGAAGAAGTTGGTGTTCAGGTGGCGGTGCTGGGCGATCAGCAGGTTTTCCAGCGCGGTCATTTCCTTGAACAGGCGCACGTTCTGGAAGGTCCGCACCACGCCCTTGCGGGCGATCTGATGGCCGGCCAGGCCCTGGATCGGCTGGCCGTCGAGCAGGATGGTGCCGCCGCTGGGCTTGTAGAAGCCAGTCAGACAGTTGAACACGGTGGTCTTGCCGGCACCGTTCGGGCCGATCAGTGCGACCACCTGTTTTTCCTTGACGGTCAGGCCCACGCCGTTGACCGCCAACAAGCCGCCGAAGCGCATGCTCAGGCCGCTGACTTGCAGAATTTCGCGGCTCATCGAGGCAGCTCCATGTGCGGACGTTGCATGGGCAGCAGGCCCTGCGGACGCCAGATCATCATCAACACCATCAGCGCACCGAACATCAGCATCCGGTATTCGCTGAACTCACGCATCATCTCCGGCAGCAGGATCATCACGATGGCCGCGAGAATCACGCCCAGCTGCGAACCCATGCCACCCAGCACGACGATGGCGAGGATGATCGCCGACTCGATGAAGGTGAACGACTCCGGTGTCACCAGCCCCTGGCGGGCGGCGAAGAAGCTGCCGGCGAAACCGGCGAAGCAGGCACCCAGGGTGAACGCCGAGAGCTTGATCACGGTGGGGTTCAGGCCCAGCGCACGGCAGGCGATCTCGTCTTCACGCAGCGCTTCCCAGGCGCGCCCGATCGGCATGCGCAGCAGGCGGTTGATGACGAACAGCGCCAGCAGTGCCAGCAGCAGGGCCACCAGGTAGAGGAAGATGACCTTGTTGATCGAGTTGTATTCCAGCCCGAAGAACTCATGGAAGGTCTGCATCCCCTCGGCGGCGCGGCGCTCGAAGGTCAGGCCGAAGAACTCAGGCTTGGGGATGTTGCTGATGCCGTTGGGGCCGCCGGTCCAGTCGGTGAGGTTGCGCAGGAACAGGCGGATGATCTCGCCGAAGCCCAGGGTCACGATCGCCAGGTAGTCACCGCGCAGGCGCAGCACCGGGAAACCGAGCAGGAAGCCGAAGGTGGCGGCCATCAGGCCGGCGATCGGCAGGCATACCCAGAAGCTCCAGCCCAGGTAGTGCGAGAGCATCGCGTAGCTGTAGGCGCCGACGGCGTAGAAACCGACGTAACCCAGGTCGAGCAGGCCCGCAAGCCCTACCACGATGTTCAGGCCAAGGCCCAGCAGCACGTAGATCAGGATCAGCGTGGCGATGTCGACCGCGCCGCGCGAGCCGAAGAACGGCCAGATCAGCGCCGCCACGATCAGCCCCATGATGACCCAGCGCTGGGTCTTCGGCAGGGTGAGGAAGTTGGTCACCGAAGGTGGAACCAGCTTGCGCTCCGAGCGGCGGCCCATCACCGCGCTCCACTGCTTGTCGAACAATACGCGCAGGAACATCAGCACCGAGCAAGCGGCGATGATGCTGATGGTGAACGAGCCCTGGCTGTGCACGATCAGGCTGATGCCGTCGATGCTGAGTTTCAGGCCCAGCACCGGGAAGGCCACGGCCCAGACCAGCAAGGCGCTGAAGAACGCCTGTTTGAGATTTCTGTTCATACTTTTTCAACCTCCGGGCGGCCCAGGATGCCGGTCGGCCGGAACAGCAGGACAAGAACCAAAAGACCGAATGCCACCACGTCCTTGTACTGGTCGCCGAAGATGTCGGCGCCGAACGCTTCGGCCACGCCCAGCACCAGCCCGCCGAGCATGGCGCCCGGGATGCTGCCGATGCCGCCCAGTACCGCCGCGGTGAAAGCCTTCAGGCCCACCAGGAAACCGGCGTTGGGGTTGATCACCCCGTACTGCATGCTCAGCAGCACGGCCGCCACCGCCGCCAGCGCGGCACCGATGACGAAGGTCAGGGCGATGATGTTGTTGGTGTTGATGCCCAGCAGGTTGGCCATCTTGATGTCCTCGGCGCAGGCGCGGCAGGCGCGGCCCAGGCGGGAACGGGAGATGAACAGGGTCAGGCAGGTCATGGCGACGAGGGTCACCACGAACACCAGGATCTGCATGTACGAGACCAGTACTTCCTCAGCGCCCCCCGGGCCGAACGAGAAGCTGCCGGGGATCAGGTTGGGGATGGACTTGTCTTTTGAGTCCTGCGACAGCAGGACAGTGTTCTGCAGGAAGATCGACATGCCGATGGCGGAGATCAGCGGGATCAGCCGGTTGCTGTTGCGCAGCGGCCGGTAGGCGACCCGTTCGATGCTGTAGCCGTAGGCGCTGGTGACGAAGATCGTGGCGACGAAAGCCACGGTCATCAGGATCGGCAACGAGTGAATGCCCATCATGGCCAGCCCGGCAAGGGCGATGAAGGCCACGTAGGAACCGATCATGTACACCTCGCCGTGGGCGAAGTTGATCATGCCGATGATGCCGTACACCATCGTGTAACCGATGGCGATCAGCGCGTAGGTACTGCCGATGGTCAATCCGTTAACCAGTTGTTGTAGGAAATGGTAGATCTCAGGCATTACAGCGCTCCTAAAAACCTGATTTGCATTTCTCTGGCGGGGGATGACCCCGGCCCATGTTCTCGTGGTCTACGCCACGTGATCTTGTGCGGGCACAACCAGGAAACCGCGGGTGACGGTTTTAAGATTTTCAGGTGAACCGGCTCCCGGATCACGGGAATCAGGTCCATAGAACCTCGTAAAACAAAGCCCACTGCTCGCACAGTGGGCTTCTCGGTCAGCTATTAGTCACGCAGTTACTGAGGGGAGACTTCGGTCTTCGGCTTGCCGAAGTGCCATTCGTAGACCACGAACTTGAAGTCTTTCAGGTCGCCCTTGGCGTCGTAGGACAGGTCGCCGGTCGGGGTCTTGAAGGTACCGGCGTGGATGGCGGCAGCCACCTTGTCGGTGTCTTCGGACTTGGCGGCCTTGATGCCTTCGGCGATCAGCTGGACAGCCGAATAGGCCGGGAACACGAACGGACCGCTCGGGTCCTTGCCGTCGGCCTTGATGGCGTCGACGATGGCCTTGTTCGCAGGGTCGGCGTCGAACGACTTCGGCAGGGTGACCAGCAGGCCTTCGGAGGCGCCCTGGGCGATCTGCGAGATGGAGTCGTTACCCACGCCTTCCGGACCCATGAACTTGGCCTTCAGGCCCTTCTCTTGCGCCTGGCGCAGGATCAGGCCCAGCTCTGGGTGGTAGCCGCCGTAGTAGACGAAGTCGACGTTGTTCTGCTTGAGCTTCTGGATGATCGAGGAGAAGTCCTTGTCACCGGCGTTCAGGCCTTCGAAGACGGCGACCTTGGTGCCTTTCTTCTCGAGGGTGGTCTTGACCGCGGTGGCGATGCCTTCGCCGTACTGCTGCTTGTCGTGCAGGACCGCGACGACCTTCGGCTTGACGTGGTCGGCGATGTAGTTGCCAGCGGCCGGGCCCTGGGCGCTGTCCAGGCCGATGGTGCGGAAGACCATCTTGTAGCCACGGCTGGTGATGTCCGGGGAGGTGGCGGCGGGGGTGATCATGATCACGCCTTCGTCCTCGTAGATGTCGGACGCAGGCTGGGTGGAGCTGGAGCACAGGTGGCCGATCACGTACTTGACGCCATCGTTGACCACTTTGTTGGCGACGGCCACGGCCTGTTTAGGGTCGCACGCGTCGTCGTATTCCTTGGCTTCGAGCATCTTGCCATCGACGCCGCCCTTGGCGTTGATGTCCTTGATGGCCTGTTTGGCGCCGACGAACTGCATGTCGCCGTACTGGGTCACCGGCCCGGTCTTGGGACCGGCGATGCCGATCTTGATGGTGTCGGCGGCAAACGAATGGCTGGCGACTCCGGCCAGAACCATCGCGGCAAACAGCTTGGAAATCTTGATCATAGTGCTCCACTCATTCTGTTGTAATTCTTATAGTCCTGAGGCCAGGGCTACAGACCGGGCGGGATTTCGGCCTGGCTACGCCATGCCGTAAGCCCACCTTCCCCCGGAACATGTCCCGGAACTGTACCGGTACAGTGTAGAGCGCTGTCCGAGCGCTTGAAAAGCGGGCGAAAAGCGTCTGTTTCGAGGGGTGTCGCCTGGTCGACATAAAGATACAGAAAAGCGCCATCACTTTGCCGGTATCTGCGGCCCGCCCCCACAAGTTCGGGCCTGATCGACCAAATTACGTATTTGAAACCAGGTTTTTCTGCAAAAATGCCGGCCTTTTTGTTGGACGATCTTTGCGCAGGTAAACCCATGACTGATCAAGTAAGCACCCTCTATGCCAAATTGCTCGGCGAGACCGCCGTCATCGAGTGGAAAGCCCTGGAGCGTTTCTGGGCCAAGGGTGACCTGATTTGGGTCGACCCCAGCCTTGACCTGATCACCGTTGCCGAGGCGATGGCCGAGAATCGCAGCGAGATCTTCGCCAAGTGGCGTAATGATGGCACTGTCGGGGCGGTTTCCGCCGAGCAGGCGCTCGACCTGCAAACCCGCGATCCAGAGATCTGGGCGGTGGTGGTTTCGCCGTTCATCGTGATCCAGGCGAAGAAAGCGGAATAAGCACGCGCTTTTTTAGTGCGCAAAAACGCGCAGGCGCCTCACGTTGGTGCGCGTTGACGCTCACGTAAGGTGGAAGTTGGTAACAGTGGCGGGGTGATTTGGCGGGGCGGTAACAGTTTACGGGATGCGTAAATGGGGCTGCTGCGCAGCCCTTTCGCGGCACAAGGCCGCTCCTACAGGAGGGCGCGATTTCCTGTAGGAGCGGCCTTGTGCCGCGAAAGGGCCACTAAGTGGCCCCAGCTCTATCAGTAATCCACGCGCCCGGTATGGCTGTTCAGCGAAATCACCCGGGTCTTGCCGATGCGGTGGCGGAAGATCTCGCGCAGGTACTTCACCGCCTTCTTCACGCACTCGCGCGACAGGCGGATGTCGTTGATCGAGACGAAGCGGCTCTTGTCGTTGATCAGCTCGCGGTACTTCTTCTCGTACATCGGCTTGATCGCATACCAGTTGGTGTCGAGGATCTTCGCCGGGTTCTCGAACTCGTTGAGCAGGTCGTCGATGCTGTCCTCGTCGAAGTGCTCGCTGGTGATGAACTCCAGGATCGCGTTGTCCATGGTGTCGTCGAAGCGGTACGGGTTGCGCGCGAAGCAACGCTTGATAAACGCCACGATCAGGGTCAGGAAGTCATCCGACAGGCACGGGCTCTTGGCGATCAGGGTGGTCAGCGACAGGTTGGCCGAGGCGCCGATCACCAGTGCGTAGCGCTTGAGCGTGGTGTTGGGGAACAGGCTGTTGAGGTGGGTCTTGAGCCGGTTCAGGTCCATGTACGACAGCTTGTAGTCCTTGGGCAGGGATACGATCGACACCACCGACGAGCAGTTCTTGAAGAAGTGCAGGTCGTGCAAGGCTGCGGCGTCGTAGCCCGAGGCCTGGTACTGCTCCAGCGCGGCACGGTAGCGGCGCGACTCGATCGGCAGCAGGCTGATGCCCTCGATGGCCTGGGTCTGCTTGTTGAAGTGCGGCAGGTCGATGGAGCGGAAGAACAGGTCGTCGATGTCCAGGCGCGGCTGCTCGCGCTCGAACACCTTGAACTTGTCCGAGCCCGCTGGCGGCACTTCCGGCACCACCGATTCGGCGTAGGCAATGGCCACGGGGCCTGCCAGGCTCATGAACAGGTCGTTGGCGTCCAGGCGGATGGTCTCGCCGATGTCGATGCCGGCGCGGCGGAAGTAGTTCTGGTCGTAGTCGGTGGTCACCGCCTGGGCGGTGAGGATGTTGAAGATCTGCTGGGAGATGTACTGGTTGGCGTGCTTCTCCATGGCGTTGACGTCGATGTTCTGGATCGTGCCGTCATCGCTCTCCTCGGCGTAGCGCATGATGTCGTTGGAGATCAGCATCATCGCGTTCCACGGGCGGATCCGGCCCATGACGCTGGCTTCGCTGCTGTCTTCGTTGTCGAAGTTGTACGAGAAGTCCCATTCCTCCGACAGGTACTTGCACAGCAGGCGCCCGGCGTTGATGTGCAGCGCCTCGGACATCTCGCTGCGGTGATCGGAGGCGTTGGGCAGCACGCAGATGCCGCTGGTGAAGATCGGCTCGAAGACGAACGAGTGCCCGCTCTTGCCGTCGTTCTCGTCGGCCGGCTTGGTGTCGAAGGTCTTGTTCATGTATGAATACTGCTGGGCCAGGCCGAACTCCGAGGCCATCCCCGAGCCGGTGCCGCCGCCGGCGCTGAAGATGTAGAAGTACAGGCGCGACTGGTTGGCCTTGATGCCGCAGGAGTCGATCAGGTACGAGTGGATCAGCTTCCAGTCGGCGCTGGAGAAGCGCTGGGTGTCCTTGTTGAGGATGATCTTGGCCAGGTACTGGCCGAGGATCGGCGCGTTGCCGGCGCCCCCGGCATGCACCTCGGACAGGTCCATGATCTTCATCTTGCTGTAGTCGCGCAGGAAGCCGCCACGCTCGCCCTTGCGCGAGAAGCGGATGCGCCCGGCGATGTCCTTGTCCAGATCGCCCAGCATCACCAGCGGCTCGACCAGGAACACCGGCTTGGCGGCCTTGTTCTGCACCAGGCGCAGGTTCTGGCGGATCCAGCGCGCCGGGCTGTAGCCGGCCTCGCCCTTGAAACGGTCCTCGTTGTTGTACTCGTTGAGGAAGAAGGTACGGGCGTTGTACACCAGCTCTGCGACGTCCAGGGCGATGTTCGAGCCGCAGCGGCCCAGGCCGATCAGGCACACCGACGGGAACTGCTGCTCCAGGCGCAGCTGGTCCTCGTCCTCGACGTGCAGGTTCGGCGGAAACACCAGGTCGCGCAGGCCGTCGAGGTTGTCGAGGATGCGCTGGATGTCCTGCTCGGTGAAGTACAGGTACTGTTGCGCCGGCGTGCTGCGGGCGGCGGGTAGGTCTCGAGCACTGCCGGCGGTCAGCGAGGTGGGGCTGAGGGTCGGCTCGGGAGCCGCATTGGCAGAAGTGTTCGTAGAGGTCATAGTGCGCCATTTGCCTGGAGTGGTTGGCTTCCCGGTGATGAATATCATCTAGCCATCACGGAGAAATTTCGCGACTTTATCAGTGCGTCTTTTTCTTATGCGATAGGGGGTTTCCTTAGTCGGACTAAGGTTTTTCCCTTCGCACCCGCATTGCATCGTCCGTTTGTCACGCTTCTTTAATCTGGAGTCGCTCATGAGTACTGCATTGCCTTCGCTGGGGTTTGCCGGGATCGGCCTGATGGGCCTGCCGATGTGCCGTCGGCTGCTGGCCGCCGGGTATCCGCTGACCGTGTGGAACCGCAGCCCGGACAAGTGCGCCGAGCTGGTCGCCGCCGGTGCGCGACTGGCCGCCAGCCCCGCCGAGCTGTGCCAGGCGACGGATATGGTGCTGTTGTGCCTGGCCGACACGGCGGTGGTGCGCGAGGTGGTGTTCGGCGAGCAGGGCGTCGCCCAGGGTGGGCGCAGCGGTCAGTTGCTGGTGGACTTCTCCAGCCTTGAGCCGACCGCCACCCGGGAGATGGCCGCCGAGCTGGCTGCCCTGTGCGGCATGGCCTGGCTCGATGCGCCGGTGTCCGGCGGCACGCCGGGGGCCGAGGCGGGTACTCTGGCAATCATGGTCGGTGGCGAGGCCGATGATCTTGAGCGGGCGCGGCCGGTGCTGCAGACCCTGGGCCAGCGGGTGACGCACATGGGCGCGGTGGGCGCCGGCCAGGTGACCAAGGCGTGCAACCAGATGATCGTGGCCTGCAATGCATTGGTAATCGCCGAGGTAGTGGCGCTGGCCGAGCAGTCAGGGGTCGATGCGCGGCTGATCGCCGAGGCGCTGGCGGGTGGGTTTGCCGACTCCAGGCCGCTGCAGATCCTTGCCCCGCAAATGGCCGAGAGCCGCTTCGAGCCGGTCAAGTGGCACGTGCGCACCTTGCTCAAGGACCTCGACACCGCGGTGAAATTCTCCCGCGAGCAGGGCTCGGCGACGCCGCTCAGTGGCCTCGCCGCGCAATTGATGCGCCTGCACGGTAGCCAGGGCTATCTGCAAAAAGATCCGGCGACCCTGGTAACGCTGTATCGCAACAAGGACTGAGCTCGCCCGGCTGGCGGTCGAGCCGTTCGAGGATCGGCCGCAGTTCGGCCAGCGGCACTGGTCGGCTGAGCAGGTAGCCCTGCAGGTAGTCGCAGCCATGACTGGCCAGGAATTCATGCTGTTCGACGGTCTCGACGCCTTCGGTGACCACCTTCAGGTGCAGGGTGTGGGCCATGATGATGATCGCCTGGACGATCTCCCGGTCCTTCTGGCTGCCCGGTACGTCCTGGATGAACGAGCGGTCGATCTTCAGCACGTCCAGCGGCAGGCGCTTGAGGTAGGCCAGCGAGGAATAACCGGTACCGAAGTCGTCGATCGACAGCGCCACGCCCTGGGCGCGGATGCGCTTGAGCAGGCTGATAGTGTGGTGGATGTCACCCATCAGCGCGTTCTCGGTGACCTCCAACTCCAGCTGGCGCGGCGCCAGGCCGGCCTGGAACAGCGCCATTTCCACCTCGGTGGCCAGCTCCTCGCGGCCGAGGGTGAGCGCCGAGCAGTTCACCGTGACCTTCAGTTCGCCGTAGCCATGGCGATTGAGCTGGGCCAGATCCTCGCAGGCCCGGCGCAGCACCCACAGGTCCAGCTCGGCGATCAGGCCATTGGCCTCGGCGATGCAGATGAAGCGGTCGGGGCTGAGCAAGCCGTGTTGCGGGTGCTGCCAGCGCACCAGGGCCTCGAGCTTGGCGACCTGGCCGCTGCGCAGGTCGAAGATCGGCTGGTAGTGCACGCACAGGCCGCGCTCCTCGAACAGCGCCACACGCAGTTCCTCTTCCAGTTGCAGCTCCAGGGTGGCGCGGGTCTTCAGGCCGTTGTTGAAGAAGTTCAGGCTGTTGCGCCCGCAGCCCTTGGACTGGTACAGCGCCAGGTCGGCGTTCTTCAGCAGTTCCTCGGTGCTCTGGCCATCGTCGGGGAAGATGCTGATGCCGATGCTGGTGGTCATCACCATGCGCCGGCCCGCCAGGTCGATCGGCTCCTTCATTCGTTGCATGATGCGCTGGGCCAGGTGACGGGCCTCGTCGCGGCTGTTGAGACTGGTGACGATGCAGAACTCGTCGCCGCCGAAGCGGGCCACCAGGTCCTGGCCGCGGGTGGCGGCCTTGATATGGTCGGCGATGACCTTGAGCAGCTCGTCGCCGGCGGCATGCCCGAGGCTGTCGTTGATGCGTTTGAAATGGTCGATATCGAGGAACATCACCGCCAGCATGCCCTCATGGGCGGCCTGCTCGGCCAGGCGCTCGGCGAACACCTGGTTGAAACCGCGGCGGTTGACCAGGTTGGTCAGGGCGTCGTAGTGGGCGGCCTGCTGCAGTGAGGCCCGGGCCTGGTCGAGCTGGCTGAGCAGCACATTGACCCGGCGCAGGTCGTGCTCCTTGCTCTGCAGCTTCTTGTCGGCCAGCGCCGCGCTGATGCTGCCACCGCTGATCAGCAGGGTGATGACGGCGATGGTCAGCGCCAGTTGCAGACTGTTGTCGGCCGAGGGCAGGCGCAGGGCGGTTTCGCCAGGAATCACCAGGGTCATGGCGGCCATGCCGGTGAAATGGGTCAGCACGATGCCGCCGGCCATTAACAGGCTGGCGCCGTACTTGAGCAGCAGGTGCAAGGTGCCGCTGCCCTTGTTGAAATAACGGGCCATCAGCAGCGCCAGCAGGCTGACGAGCACGGCGATGCCGATGGAGGCGAGCAGCAGGCCGGTCTGGTAGTACTGCTGGGCGCTGGTCTGCAGGGCGGCCATGCCGGTGTAGTGCATGAGGCTGATGCCCAGGCCGATGAACAGCGCGGTCTGCAGGTAGTGGCGCAGGCGCATTTCGCTGCGGTTGAGGCTGTTCATCGCCAGCCAGGCGGCGAGCAGGGCCACCAGCAGCGATAGGCCGGTCAATGGCGCGTCGAAGTGGATCTCCAGCGGCGCCTGGAACGCCAGCATGCTGATGAAGTGCATGGCCCAGATCCCGCCGGCCAGGCAGCAGGCGCCGAGCACCCGCCATTGCCGGCGGGCGAAACGGTCATCGCAGTGGCTTTGCCTTTCGCTCATGTCCAGCGTGGCGAAACAGGCGGCGCTGGCCACGATAAAGGCGAGCAGCACCAGGAAGGGGTTGTGTCGACAGTCGAGGATGATCTGTCCGGTCGCCGGCAGCTCGGCGAACAATTGCAGTCCCAGCCACTCCATTGCAGGCCTCTTCGTCGAGTCTTCACTCGTCCCCAAAAAGCACGGATGGAGACTGTTCCTGCTGGAGTATAGGAACGGGTGCTTAAGCCTTCCTGATTAATGGCACTTTGGTTTCTACCATTTGGATATGAAGGCAATAGCTGGATGGTCTAAACGGATACCGCTGCCCCGCACAAACCCTGTAGGAGCGGCCTTGTGCCGCGAAAGGGGCGCGCAGCGGCCCCGGCGATCCTTGCATGAACGCTGAAATCCTGGGGCTGCTTTGCAGCCCTTTCGCGGCACAAGGCCGCTCCTACAGAGGATGCGTGAGTCCTGATCAACCGGCGACAAGCACCCGGATTGCCTCGAGACGCAGCGCCGCTTTTTCCAGCGCCGCCAGCCCTTCTTCGCGCTGCTTGCTCAGCGCATCGATCTCGCTGTCACGCACGCTCGGGTTCACGGCCTTCAGCGCGGTCAGGCGTGCCAGCTCCTCGTCGGCTTCGGCGGTGAGCCGCTGCCGGGCCTGTGCCACGCGCTCGTCGTGGATCGGCAGGACCTTGGCTTCGCCGGCGGTGATGCGCTTGGCCAGCACGTCGCGCTGGGCCTGGACGAACTTGTTGGCGCTGGCCTTGGGCACGCTTTCGAGCTGGTCGTTGAGGGTTTCGAACGCCACCCGCGGGCCCAGGTCGTTACCGTTGGTGTCGAGCAGGCAGCGCAGCGCGGCCGGTGGCAGGTAGCGGCCCAGCTGCAGGCTGCGCGGGGCCACCACTTCGCTGACGTAGAGCAGCTCGAGCAGCACGGTGCCGGGCTTGAGCGCCTTGTTCTTGATCAGCGCCACCGCGGTGTTGCCCATCGAGCCGGACAGCACCAGGTCCATGCCGCCCTGGACCATCGGGTGCTCCCAGGTCAGGAACTGCATGTCCTCGCGCGACAGCGCCTGGCCACGGTCGTAGGTGATGGTCACGCCTTCGTCGTCGCCCAGCGGGAAGCTGGCGTCGAGCATCTTCTCGCTCGGCTTGAGGATCAGGGCGTTTTCCGAGTGGTCTTCGCTGTCGATGCCGAAGGCGTCGAACAGGGTTTCCATGTAGATCGGCAGGGCGAACTGGTCGTCCTGTTCGAGAATGTCCTCGACCAGCGCCTGGCCTTCGCCGGCGCCGCCGGAGTTGAGTTCCAGCAGGCGGTCGCGGCCGGTGTGCAGTTCGGCTTCCAGGCGTTCGCGCTCGGCGCGGGCCTCGGCCACCAGCTTGCTCCAGCTCTTTTCGTCGCTGTCGGCCAGCAGCGGCAGCAGGCGCGGGCCGAACTGGTGCTGCAGGGCGTTGCCGGTCGGGCAGGTGTTGAGGAAGGCGTTGAGGCCTTCGTGGTACCACTGGAACAGGCGCTCCTGCGGGCTGTCCTGCAGGTACGGGATGTGCAGCTGGATCGTGTGCTTCTGGCCGATCCGGTCGAGACGGCCGATGCGCTGCTCGAGCAGGTCCGGGTGGGCCGGCAGGTCGAACATCACCAGGTGATGGGCGAACTGGAAGTTGCGGCCCTCACTGCCGATCTCGGAGCAGATCAGCACCTGGGCGCCGAATTCCTCGTCGGCGAAGTAGGCGGCGGCGCGGTCGCGCTCGAGGATGCTCATGCCTTCATGGAACACCGTGGCCGGGATGCCGGAACGCACGCGCAGGGCGTCTTCCAGGTCCATGGCGGTCTCGGCGTGGGCGCAGATCACCAGGACCTTGGTGCGCTTGAGCATCTTCAGGGTGTCGATCAGCCAGTCGACCCGTGGGTCGAAACGCCACCAGCGCTCGTCGTCGCCGCTCTCGCCCTGGGCCTGGAAGGCCACTTCCGGGTACAGCTCGGCGCGCTCGCCCGAGGGCAGCTCGGCGTAGGCGTCGGGGTTGGCCAGCGGGTAGGGGTGCAGCTGGCGCTCGGGGAAGCCCTGGATCGCCGCGCGGGTGTTGCGGAACAGCACGCGGCCGGTGCCGTGGCGATCGAGCAGCTCGCGGATCAGGCGGGCACTGGCCTGGCTGTCGCCATCGCTGACCGCGGCCAGCAGAGCCTCGCCTTCGGCGCCGAGGAAGCCCTGGATGGTGGCGTGGGCCTTCGGCGACAGACGGCCTTCGTCGAGCAGTTCCTGCACGGCTTCGGCCACCGGGCGATAGTGCTCGCTCTCGGCGCGGAAGGCGGCCAGGTCGTGGAAACGGTTGGGGTCGAGCAGGCGCAGGCGAGCGAAGTGGCTGTCCTGGCCGAGCTGTTCCGGGGTGGCGGTGAGCAGCAGCACGCCCGGGATGACCTGGGCCAGTTGCTCGACCAGCGCATATTCGGCGCTGGCCTGCTCCTCGTGCCAGACCAGGTGGTGGGCCTCGTCGACCACCATCAGGTCCCAGCCTGCGGCGAACAGCGCGTCCTGGGCCTTCTCGTCCTCGACCAGCCATTCCAGGGCCACCAGCGCCAGCTGGGCATCCTCGAACGGGTTGCTGGCGTCGCTCTCGATGAAACGCTCGGCGTCGAACAGCGCCACCTGCAGGTTGAAGCGTCGGCGCATTTCCACCAGCCACTGGTGCTGGAGGTTCTCGGGCACCAGGATCAGCACGCGGTTGGCGCGCCCGGACAGCAGCTGGCGGTGGATCACAAGGCCCGCCTCGATGGTCTTGCCCAGGCCCACTTCGTCGGCCAGCAGGACCCGTGGGGCGATGCGGTCGGCCACTTCACGGGCGATGTGCAACTGGTGGGCGATGGGTTGGGCGCGCACGCCGCCCAGGCCCCACAGCGACGAGAGCATCTGCTTGCTGGTGTGCTGCAGGGTGTTGTAGCGCAGCGAGAACCACGACAGCGGGTCGATCTGCCCGGCGAACAGGCGGTCGCTGGCCAGACGGAACTGGATGAAGTTCGACAGCTGCGTCTCGGGCAGGGTGCGCGGCTGGTTCTGGCCGTCGATGCCGTGGTAGACCATCAGGCCGTCGATGTCATCGACCTCCTGCACGGTCAGCTTCCAGCCTTCGAAGTGGGTGATCAGGTCGCCGGGCGAGAAGCGCACGCGGGTCAGCGGCGCATTGCGTAGCGAGTACTGGCGGGTGTCGCCCGTGGCCGGGTAGAGCACGGTCAACAGGCGGCCATCCTGCGCCAGGATGGTCCCAAGACCGAGCTCGGCTTCGCTGTCGCTGATCCAGCGTTGCCCCGGTTGATACTGCTGCGCCATACTGCCAAAACTCCCGCGATGAAAAAGCCGACTATGTTAACGGATCGGCTTCGCCAGACCAATGAATGTGAAGAGTCTAGCGCTTTCATCGACGAACACCGTCCCGTCACGAGGGCCACGCGCCAACATGGTTGCCAAGCACCGCTGGTTGAACGTCACCCTGGGCCTGGGCAGCCTCGCGCTGTTGGCCGCCTGTGAACAGAAGAGCTTCGAGGTCCTGCCGCCTATTCCGGTCGAGCAACTGGAGGTGCTCGGTGTGCAGACGCCGATCAAGAGCGTGCACTTCCACGACCGTGAGGGCGAAGGCCTGCTGGTGCTGAGCCGGGCCGATGGCCAGGCCACCGACCCCGATACCGAGGAGGAAGTCGACAAGGTGGTGCTCAAGGCCACACTGTATGGCCGCGCTGCCGGTGGTGACGCCTTCAAGGCGCGCTGGCAGATCGAACAGGAGACCACCTGCGCCGGGCTGGACCTGGACGTCGACTTCTATACCGATGTCAGCGATGTCGGCGACCTGAACAAGGACGGTGTCGCCGAAGTGACCGTGGCCAGCCATGCTTTCTGCGGCGGCGGCATCGACCCCCATGACATCGCCATCGAGATGCGTGAGGGCCAGGCGATCTACACCATCACCGGCCAGTCGCTGATCAGCCCGCCCGGTGAGGACGCGTTCGGCGGCGAGCGCGAGGACAGCGCCTCGCTCAAGAGCGCCCCGCAGGTCGTGCGCGAGCACATGGATGCTGTCTGGCAACAGGTCTACAAGCGGCCCTGGAGCGAGTCGAGCGCCGCGCCCGACGACGACCCGGACGAAGAAGCCGAGTAAGCCCGCGCTATACTCCAGCGCAGTGTGGCCTTGTGATACGCCGCACACCTTTGACCGCGGGCATTCAAGGCGGCGCACCACCAGCCGATAACAAGGCTACAGGAGACCCATCATGCTGCCGCCGATCATCCCGCTCAGTGCCGCCCCCGTGACCTCGCAACAGGATCCGGTCAAGCCGCCGCCGACCATCCCGCCGGTGGTACCCGCGCAGCCGACCTCCAGTGACGGCACCATCGACCTCAAGCACCACCGCGACCCCGAGGAGCAGACCTTGCTGCTGCGCGAGGAGCAGCGCCGCCAGCAGCAACGGCGCAAGCAGGCCGAAGGGGACCGCTACGAAGCCGTGCCCGGCGAGGAGCTCAACGCCGACAACACCGTGCCGGTGGCGCCGATGGGCGAGCGCACGCGTCAGGGGTTGCTGGTGGATATCGAAGTCTGACCAGGCTCTGTACCCTAGTCAGCGTTGCCGCTTGCCTTCATCATGAAGGCCTCTGCTGTCCGTCGAGCCCACTATGAGCCAAGACAACCTGATCGATTTCGGCGCCGAACGCGCCAAACGCATCCACGACCTCAATGACAAGCGCCTGAACGACATGCGCCAGGCCTTCGAGCAGGCCATGCCGCTAACCCAGGCCAAGAAGAAAAAGCCCAAGGGCAAACCCAAGAAGCGCTGAAACTTGATGCAGGTCAACCCTGCACCCGCCTCGCGCGCCCGGCCTCGGGCGCCATTGACTCCGGTCAATTTTCCCCCTCCCGGCATTGGTTACCTTGCACCCATCGGATGACGGCACATCAAGGGAGGGGCCGACATGTTCTTCGACAACGTGGTTATCGCCGGTGTGGTAACGGTCGGGTTGATGTTGGCGTTCTTCGCCGGTCTGGGCATTTTCATCTGGAAGGACTCGAAAAAGCGCAATCAGCGCTGATCCTTCCCGATTCACGAGCACGCAAGGCATTTAGGGCGACTTCGGTCGCCCATTTTTTTTGCCTGTATTTTCATCACGGGGTGGGGCCTGCCGACGAACGGGGCGCATCGCGCCCCGGATACATCCATCTCAGGGCTGCTGGGCGGTCGCCGCCAGCACGATCTCGCGAATGCACACCTGCTGCGGCTGCTGGTAGGCCCAGACGATCGCCCCGGCCACATCCTCGGCGCTCAGCACCACGCCACCCATGTCATTGGCCTTCCACGCCTCGTAGTCGCGCTTGATGCCCTCGTCGGTGGTGTGCCCGAGCAACTCGGTCTCCACCGCGCCCGGGGCGATGGTCACCACCCGCACATTGTGCGGCGCCAGCTCCTCGCGCAGGTTCTCCGACAGCCCGTGCACGGCGAACTTGCTGCCCACGTAGGCGACATGGTTGGGGAAGGTCTTGCGCCCGGCCACGGAGCTGACGTTGATCAGCGTGCCGTGGCGCCGCTCGATCATCCCGCTGACCAGCGCATGCACGCCGTTGAGCAGGCCCTTGACGTTGATGTCGAACATGCGCTCCCACTGCTCCGGATCCTGCTCGTGCATCTGCCCCAGCAGCATCACGCCTGCGTTGTTCACCAGGGCATCGGCCGCATCGGCCGGGCCGTACAGCGCTTCGGCCTCGGCCACGGCGGCGACCAGCGCCGCCCGGTCGCGGATATCCACGGCGCGGCACAGGCAATCGGGGAGCGCCAGCGCCTCGAGGCGTTCCAGGCGCCGGGCGATCAGCAGCAGCGGATGCCCTGCGGCGCTAAAGCGCCGGGCGGTGGCGGCGCCGATACCGGAGCTGGCGCCAGTGACGATGATCAGGGGTTTGTTCATGGTTGCCTCCAAGGCATAATCGCTTTCGATGGCCAGGATTCTAGATAGCGCTCGCGGCCATGAAAAACGGCTTATTTCTCTGGCTGGCATCGGTTCTATCTATGGATATCCGTCATCTCAAGGCATTCATCGCGGTCTTCGAAGCGCGCAACATCACTGTAGCCGCCCAGCGTTTGTGCGTGGCCCAGCCGACCTTGTCGGTGACCATTCGCCAGCTGGAAGAGGACCTTGGCGCCGAACTGTTCCTGCGCCAGGCCCGCGGCGTCGAAGTCAGCGAACACGCCCGCGAGCTGTATCCCCAGGCCTGTCGCATGGTGGCCGAGGCCGAGGCCTTGCGCCTGCGGTTTCGCCAGGGGCAGGAGCGGGTGCCATTGGCGCTGGGCATCGAGGCGGACATCGCGCCGGCCCAGGTCGAGGCCTGCGTGCGCCTGGCCAGCCAGGCGGTGGCGGGTTTGCAGTTGACCCTGCTGGAAGGCTGCGACGGCGACGCTCGCTTGGCCGACGAGGCCCAGCGTTGCGAGGATGAACTGTTCCTGGCGCTGTGGGAGGAAGCGTTCGTGCGGGTGATGGCCACCGGCAGCCAGCCGGACGGGCGCTGGATCACCTGCCCGCAGCACCCGTCGCACCAACGCCTGATGGGCTTGTATGACGGGGGCGAGCAGATCGGCCAGGCCGGTTCGTTGCAACTGGTCCTGGCCATGGTCGCCGCTGGGCAAGGCGCGGCCTGGTTGCCGCAGTCGCTGGTCGAGCGTTGCCCGGGTGTCTACTGGCAGCCGGCCAGTGGCCTGGCGCTGCGGCGTCGGGTCGGGCTGTGCATGTCCCACGAGGCCTTGGCACTGCCCGCCGTGGCGGCGCTGCATCAGGCCCTGAGCCGCGTTTGAAGGGTGGTAGGCGTTTCTACGTGTAGGAGCGGCCTTGTGCCGCGAAAGGGCTGCGCAGCAGCCCCGGCAATCGTTGCATCAACGCTGAAATCCCGGGGCTGCTCCGCAGCCCTTTCGCGGCACAAGGCCGCTCCTACACAGGAACTGCGCATCGACTGGACAACGCGCGCCTAGAGAAACATCCCCCCAGACACCTCCAGCCGCTGCCCCGTGATCCAGCCATTGCCATCCTCCAGCAACAGGGCGATGGCCGCACCGATATCGTCGGGCAGGCCGACGCGTCCCAGCGCCGTGTTGCCGGCGATGTAGTCATTGACCTGCTGGTTGTCGCGCACCACGCCACCGCCGAAGTCGGTCTCGATGGCGCCCGGCGCAAGAATGTTCACGCGGATGCCGCGCGCGCCCAGCTCCTTGGCCTGGTAGCGGGTCAGCACCTCCATGGCGCCCTTCATGGCCGCATAGGCAGCGTAGCCGGGCAGGGCGAAGCGGGTCAGCCCGGTGGAGATGTTGACGATTCGCCCGCCGTCGGCCAACAGCGGCAGCAGGTGCTGGGTGAGGAAGAACGGCCCTTTGAGCTGGATGTTCAGCAACTGGTCGAACTGCGCCTCGCTGGTCTCGCTGAACGGCGCGTTCAGGCCGATGCCGGCGTTGTTCACCAGGAAGTCCAGCTGGCGGCGGCCGAACTGCTGTTCGAGGGTGTCGCCCAGGCGCTCGGCGAAGGCGGCGAAACTGGCACTGTCGCTGACATCCAGTTGCAGCATGGCGGCGCGCACGCCGGCCTGCTCCAGCGAGGCGGCCACGGCGCGGGCCTCGTCGGCCTTGCTGTGGTAGGTGCCGATGATGTCGATACCGCGAGCGGCCAGGTGTTCGGCGGTGTTCTTGCCCAGGCCGCGGCTGGCGCCGGTGATCAGTGCGATCTTGCGAGTCATGTCGATTACCTCGGTGGGGTGGCTGTTGAATGACAGGTTATTGATCGGTTGATGGCTGTTAAATCCACGGATTCCGGAAATACTGTTCGTATAGAATGGACAATCGGAGCCCGTGATGAACAAGCTGGAGCTGTTGCGCACCTTTGTCAGGGTCAGCGAACTGAGCAGTTTCACCCTGGCCGGCGAAAGCCTGGGCTTGCCGCGCTCGACCGTCTCCGAGCAGGTGCGGGCGCTGGAGCGGTTGCTCGGCACGCGCCTGTTCAACCGCACCACGCGACGGGTGCAGACCACCCAGGATGGTGCCTTGCTCTACGAGCGCAGCAAGGACCTGCTGTCGGGCATGGACGAGATCGAAAGCCTGTTCAGCGCCGACGATGCCGAGTTGGCCGGGCGTTTGCGCATCGACCTGCCGACCATGATGGCGCGGCGGCTGATCGTGCCGGCGCTGCCAGGGTTCCTTGAGCGTTTTCCGCGTCTGGAGGTGGAGCTCAGTTGCACCGACCGCCAGGTCGACCTGCTGCGCGAAGGCTTCGACTGCGTGATGCGCATCGGCGCGCTCAGCGACCTGGATGTGGTGGCCCGTCCGGTGGGGCGCCTGAGCATGCGCAACTGCGCCAGCCCCGCCTACCTCGAGCGGTACGGCGTGCCGCAGAACCTGCAGGACCTGGCTGGCCATCGGTTGGTCCACTATGTGCGCAACCTCGGTGCCCGCAGCGCCGGGTTCGAATACGAGCAGGATGGCGAGCTGCGCTTCCAGGCCATGGCCGGCGTGGTCACGGTGAACAATGCCGAAGCCTACTCCGCCGCCTGCCTGGCCGGGCTCGGGCTGATCCAGGTGCCGGCGGTGGGCGTCGATGAACACCTGCGCAACGGTGAACTGGTATCGCTGCTCGAGCCCTGGCAGGCGCGGGCCATGCCGGTGTCGTTGCTGTATGCGCGGCGGCGCCATGTGCCGCGCCGGGTCCAGGCGTTCATGAACTGGCTGGCGGCGCTGCTGGCGTCGCAGGTCGACCCGGTGGCGGTGCCAACCGGCTGAAACGGGAAGGGTGAGAAAGCGTGGCGAAGGTTCCGGCAGTTGCGTTAGGCTGGCACCTGCGCGTCGCCCGTCAGAGGTGACCGTTCCCTGCGTGCGTCACTTCCGAATTTTGCGAGGTTACGCCATGGCCATCACTTCCCAGGACATCTGCAACGCCGCCGACCAGCTCAAGGGCTTCGTCGGCTTCCACGGCAAGCGCGGCATTCATATCGTGCGGTTTTCCGAAGATTCGTTCGGCATGGATGTCACCGACGACAGCATTACCCCCTGCAACGAGTTCGTCTGGCGGCACGAGGCCGATACGCGCATGGCATTGTGCCGGGAGCGCCTTGCCTTGTTGCTGGAGCAGCATGTGGACGACCGGCTGAACATCGGCGAGCCGCTGCGCATCTACCTCCAGCGCACCGACCTGCCGGAGATCGTGGCCGAACGCAGCCTGCGCTGAAGGCGTCTCCCAAGGGCAAACGCAATCCCTGTAGAACCCCCCCAGTCCTTCGGGCTGCGCTGTCGCGCAGGAAACAGAGTTTTAAGCATCACCTGCGTGGGAGCGGGCTTGCCCCGCGATGCGATGTTTGGCGCCGGCTTTGCCGGTGATCCGGGCGGTGCGGCGTTCCGACAAGACCGCTCCCACAGAGATACAGCTCCCTCTCCCGAGGGACTCAGGACACATCCTGCTGGCGCACCTCCCGGCCCGCCAGCAGCGCCTCGAACCCCGCCCGGTCCACCGGCTTGCTCAGGTAGTAGCCCTGGACCTCATGGCACTGCTCCTTGTCCAGCGCCTGCAGCTGCTGCTCGGTCTCCACCCCCTCGGCGGTGACCGTCAGCCCCATGGCCTTGCCCAGGTTGATGATGGCCTGGACCACCGCACGGTCGTTGCCGCTCTGGCTGCTGAGCCCGGCGATGAAGCGCTTGTCGATCTTGATGCTGTCAAACGGGTAGGTGCGCAGGTAACCCAGCGACGAGTACCCGGTGCCGAAATCGTCCATGTTCAGGCGCACGCCCAGCTCTTTGAGCGCGAGCATGGTGCCCAATGCGCCCTCGATGTCGTTGAGCATCACGTTCTCGGTGATCTCCAGTTCCAGGCGCTGGGCCGGGAAGCCGGTGTCCAGCAGCACCTGGCGCACATCAGCGACCACATCGCTGCGGGAGAACTGCGCCGGCGACAGGTTGACCGAGACCAGCAGTTCGTCGGGCCAGTCGCGGGCATTGCGGCAAGCCTCGGCCAGCACCCAGCGACCAAGAGGCACGATCAGGTCGCTCTGCTCGGCCAGGGGAATGAAGGTGTCCGGCCCGAGCAGGCCTTCCTCGGGATGCTGCCAGCGCAACAAGGCCTCCACCGAGACGATGCTCAGGTCGTCCAGGCGGTAGCGCGGCTGGTAGTGCAGGACGAACTCGTGCTGTTTGATCGCCCGACGCAGGTCGTTTTCCAGTTGCCGGCGGTACTGGATCTGCTGGTTCATCTCCGGCGAGAAGTAACGCCAGGTGTTCTTGCCGTCGGCCTTGGCCTGGTACAAGGCGATGTCGGCGCAGCGGATCAGCTCGCCGGCATCGTAGCCCTGCACCCGGGTCTGGGCGATGCCGATACTGGCGCCGATGTGCAACTGGTGCTCCTCGTAGGCGATGGGTTGCTGCAGCAGGTCAAGCAGGCGGGCGCAGAAGCGGTCGATCTCGCTGCGGTTGTCCAGGCCATGCAGCACCAGGACGAACTCGTCGCCGCCCAGGCGGGCGACCAGGTCATTGTCGCGAGTGGTGTCGCGCAGGCGGCCGGCCACCTCCTGCAGTACCGCGTCGCCGGCCGGGTGGCCGAGGGAATCGTTGATCGGCTTGAAGCTGTCCAGGTCGAGCAGCAGCAAGGTCAACGGCGGTGAATCGCTGCCGCGCAACAGTGCCTGCTCAAGGTGGCGTGACAACTTGTTGCGGTTGGCCAGGCCAGTCAGGGCATCGTGCATCGACAGGTGCTGGATGCGGGCATGGGCGGCGACCTCGTCGGTGATGTCGCTGGCGGTACCGCGAAAGCCGACAAGCTTGCCCTCGTAGATGATCGAGCGCGCCGATACGCGGCAGTAGCGGTTCTGCCCGCTGGCGTCATCGTAGTTGCAGCGCAGGTTGGCCAGTTGCTGCGGGTTTTCGTCGGCCTGGCTGTCGAGCCAAGGCAAAAGCGGTGTAGTGTCGCAGGCCAGCAATTGGTTGAGCGGCTGGCCTATCCAGTCCTCTAGCCGGTAACCGGTGACGCTGACGAAGCGCTGCGACAGGTAGGTCAGGCGGTGCTGGCGGTCGGTTTCCCAGATCCAGTCGGACGCGGCCTCGGCTACCGCGCGAAAGCGCTGTTCGCTCGCCTCCAGGGCACGGTTGCTCTGCTGCAGGCGCAGCAGGCTGTCGTCGATGGCGCGGGAGCTGCGCAGGGCATGGCGAAACAGGTAGAGCAGCACCAGGCCGAGCACCAGCAGCACCGCCAGCAGCGGTGGCAGGAAGGCGTGGAGCAGTTGGCGGCCCGGCAGCGGCGTGTTCCAGGCCAGGTGATAGCCGGTTTCGCCCAGGGCTATATACGGTTGTCCGGCCTGGGCAGAGCCGTTCTTCTCCAGGCGCATGCCGGTCAGGCCAGCGCCCTTGCCCAGCACGGCGAGCTTGGCCTCGGTCAGCTGGTCGACGAACACCATCACCGGCGCCTGGCGCACATCCGCCTCGGTCACCTCTTTATCCGGGCGCACCGCCGCCGCGCTGAGCACTGCGGGCCAGCCGTTGAAACGCACGAAGTGGGTCACCTGCTCGCGGGCGGGGGCCGCCTTGCGCGCCGCGTCGATGAGCGCCGCCAGGGGGCTGTCGATATGGGCGCTGGCCGGCGAGTCGGTGGGCTTGCCCTTGAACAGGGCGTAGGTGGTGCGGCCATCCTCGACCACGAACACGCCTTCGTAGCCGCTGGCGCTGTACAGCGACTCGCCGACGTTCTTCTCATCATAGGCCCACTGCCAGTCGACCTTGCCGACCAGATGTTGATAGGCGACGTCCCAGACGGCGTAGCTGGAGAGGAACTGGCGCGAGGCCACCAGCCGCTGCTCCAGCGCCTGGGTGGCCTGGAAGGTGCTTTGCTGCTGCGCTTGGTGGTCCAGCGTGGCGGCGATGTTGAACAGCGCCACCAGGGTGAACACGCAGGCAAGCCCGAACAGCGCGCAGAAGCCGCCGACCAGGCGGCGCACCTGCAGGCGCGAGGTGGGGCTGGAGGATGAAAGGTCGACGTTCCTGTCCATGTACGGGCGACTCCTTCAACTGCTGTCTGCGCCCGGGCCTGGGCGAAGGTTCAGTCAGGATAGGCCAGCTTGAGCATGGCGGCCTCGCCGCGGGCGAAATTGACCTGGTCGCGGCCCTGGTGCTTGGCGGCATACAGGGCCTTGTCGGCCTGTTCCAGCCAGTGTTCGGGCGAGGCGAGGGTGGTGCGAAAGTCCGCCAGGCCGATGCTCAGGCTGATGCGCAGGTCAGGCAATTGCGGGTTGCGGTAGGCGCCGACGCGCTCGCGCAGGCGTTCCATGGCCTGGCAGGCCTGGGCCTCCTGGGCGCCGGGGAGGATCACACAGAACTCGTCGCCGCCGTAGCGCCCGGCCAGGTCGTCCTCGCGCAGGCTGCGCCGCAGTTCCTGGCTGAGCTGGCGCAGCACGCAGTCGCCGACCACATGGCCGTAGGTGTCGTTGATGGTCTTGAAGTGGTCGATGTCGATCAGGGCGATGACCGCCGGCAGCTGTTGTTGCTGGCAGATCTGGAACTTGAGCAGCAGCAGGTCTTTCCATGAGCCATGGTTGAGCAGGCCGGTGAGGCTGTCGGTGCGGCTCAGGGCGCTGAGGCGGCGCTTGTGCTCGGCCAGCTTGATCGCCAGCTGGTAGCACACCCAGCCCAGGGCCAGGGGGTAGAAGGTGAGCATCGGCAGGCAGGCGAGCACCTGCAACTGCGTGGCCTGGAGCTGCAGGCCGGTGCCGAGCAGGGCGCTGGCCAGCAGCATGCCGCCCAGCTGGGCCAGCAGGCCGCGCAGCAGCACCCGTTTGCCACCGGCGGCGACGTTGTTCATGGTCATCATCGACAGGATGGTCACGGTGGGCAGCGGGTTGAAATGCATCGCCGCGGTCCAGAACCCGCCCATCAGCGAGTCCAGCAGGATGTTGCGCTGTTCGGCCTGGTAGGGCGTGGCCGAGCGCCGAGCCCACTGATAGGCCACATGAGGCCAGAGCAAGCCGTTGAACAGCAGCAGGGCCCAGGCCCACTGCGGCGGGTTCAGCGGGGCGATGGCGGCCATCACGCTGAACAGGCCGATCCCCAGGCCGATGATGCGCGGCAGGTAGATGCGCCTGACGAAAGAGAGCCCCTTGCCGCTGCGGTTGTCGATCATGGTTGTCGTTCTTCTGTGGGGCGCCGTTTATCGCATAAGTCGTGTGAATATTGTTGAACAATCGTTCATCGGCGAAAAATGACCTTACAAGCCATTTCACGGTTGATCCGACCCTGTGGAGTAATATGAAGGCTTTCCTCTTATGCGGAGTGCTGCTGCTCATGCTCCCCATGGCTACCCCCGCCGGCGAGCCGGCACCGCACCGGGACGGACGCTTTCACAACCAGGTCGAGCTGCCCCGGGATGGCGTGCTCAAGAAGCTACGCATCGGCGTCAAGTACCTGCTGTTGCGCAAGCCGCCGCAAACCCGGCCAGACGCGGCGCTGAGCCTGCAGCCGATGACCCGCCAGCAGGTGGCCGAAGCACCGGATCACAGCCTGTGGCGCCTCGGCCACTCCACGGTACTGCTCAAGCTGCGCGGGCGCTTCTTCATTACCGACCCGGTGTTCGCCGAACGCGCCTCACCGGTGCAGTGGGCCGGGCCGCTGCGCTTCCATGCGCCACCGTTGGCGCTCGACGACCTGCCGCCGCTGACCGCGGTGATCCTGTCCCATGACCATTACGACCACCTCGACGAGCAGGCCATCCGCCGGTTGGCGCCGCGCACCGAGCACTTTCTCGCGCCGCTGGGGGTGGGCGACCTGCTCATCGAGTGGGGCGTGCCGCCGGCCAAGGTGCGGCAGCTGGACTGGTGGCAGGAAACCGAGGTCGAAGGCGTGCGCTTCGCCGCCACGCCGGCGCAGCACTTCTCCGGGCGCGGGTTGTTCGACAGCAACCGCAGGCTGTGGGCGTCCTGGGTGATGATCGACGAAGGGCTGCGGCTGTTCTTCAGCGGCGACACCGGTTACTTCGCCGGTTTGCGCGAGATCGGCGAGCGCTACGGGCCGTTCGACCTGACCTTGATGGAGACCGGCGCCTACAACGTTGCCTGGCCCAATGTGCACATGCAGCCGGAGCAGACCCTGCAGGCGCACCGGGATCTGAAAGGCCGTTGGCTGCTGCCGATTCACAACGGTACCTTCGACCTGTCGATCCACAGCTGGCAGGAACCCTTCGAGCGCATCCTGGCGCTGGCCAATGCCGCCCAGGTGCAACTGAGCACGCCACAGATGGGCGAGCGGCTCAGCCTCGACTCGCCGCATCCGGGGCAGAACTGGTGGCGGCCGCGGCCATTGCCGCAGCGGGGCAGGTCATCCGAGCGGGCGGTTGTCGCGCGCTAATCCTTGACCTGCTTGTCGTCCTTCAACAGTTTCGAGGGCGGCTTGCCGCTGTCGCTGCGCACCTGGGCATGGCTGATCAAGGCGAAAATGAAGCTGCCGCCAATGATGTTGCCGGCCAGGGTGGGCAGGGCGAAGTCGAGCCAGAAGGCGCTCCAGCTCTGCTCGCCGGCCCAGACCAGATAAGACACCTCGACCGAGCCCACTACTATATGAGTGAAGTCGCCCAGGGCCATCAGGTAGGTGATCATCAGGATGATCCAGATCTTGGCGTGCTCCATGGACGGGATCATCCAGACCATGGTGGCGATCATCCAGCCCGAAACGATGCCCTTGGCGAACATCTGGCCGATGTCGTTCTCCATCACCTTGCGGCCCACATCCAGGAAGGCGATGTCGGTCTTGCTGTCGAAGATCGGCAGTTCGAGCATTACCCAGGCCACCAGCAGGGTGCCGGCCAGGTTGCCGAGCAGGACGATGGTCCACAGGCGCAGCAGGCGGCCCAGGTTGATGAGGGTGGGGGTGGTCATCAACGGCAGCACGGCGGTCAGGGTGTTCTCGGTGAACAGTTGCTGGCGGGCGAGGATCACTGCCAGAAAGCCTGCGCTGTAGCCCAGGCTGGCGACTACCTGGGCGCTGTCGCCCTCGGGCAGGCGAGCATAGAACAGCCCCATGGCCATCAATGACAGGCCCATGGTCAGGCCGGCCGCCAGCGCCGACCACCACAGGGCGGCGAGGGTGCGCTCCAACTCTTGGTCGCCCTGGGCGCGGATGATCTCGTGCAGCACCGCCGCCCGGGGCGGCTGGTTATGGCTGACTTCCTGCTCTTCGTCCGGCGACAGCCCCGGGGTCTTCTCGCTCTGTGCATCGCTCATGGCAGCCGCTCCGCTTGCGTGTTTCTCTACAGAGCGGCAACCGCGCCGAATAGTTGCCGAGCGGCCGCCGGATGGCGATCGAAAGTTTTTTCAGATCAAGGTGTTGACTCTGAAATCAAACCGCGTATTATTCGCCTCCTCGCAGCGTTGAACGCCACGAGGCAAGCGGTAAGTTGTTGAGGTTGAAGGTGTTTGCAGAAAACGACTTCGAAATAAACTTCAAAATAACGCTTGACAGC